>JAJZFK010000404.1 GCA_021805405.1 bacterium | reverse complement strand
AAAATCTCTGCCAGGAGCCATCCAAACAACACAATAATTCATTGTGTTTGATCCGGCATGGGTGAAGACTGTGCCACCTGCCCATTCACGTTCCGTTACTAGCCATCCACCGGCATAGTTCCCGCCAAACTGCGGAGTGTAGAGTTTGTTTACTGTCGCGGCGGAGAGCAATGTGGACCTGCCCTGAAACCCACGCAGTTGAAGTGCCACAAACTTCGCCCAGTCCTCAATACTGCAGTGAACCTCACCAGCCGGTGCAATACACACGGGATTGTCCGCCAACGGGCCGGGGCTTATTGCGAAATGTACACCGGCAATAACCCGGTGGCCCCACGGCGCGTCTTGCTTTCCTGGACTACCTGCAGCGCCAAAGCTGGCAGTTTTCATGCCCAGCGGGTTAAATAGCCAACCTGTTATGAGTTGCTCCCAGGGCATACCGGCGATATACTCTTCAATTACGCCGAGAACTGCGTAGTTACGGTTTGAGTAGATATACTGACTACCGGGTGCAGCAGTTGGCGGTTGCGATAGTAATTGCGATGTATAGAGCGATCGCTGCTGTTCAGAAGTACCAACAAGGCGATGTAATTGCATGAGATTATCGGTTGGTAATGCCGTATCGCTGGAAAACCCGGATCGATGTTGTAGAAGCTCCTGTACTGTGACGTTTCGATAAACAGGTAGCATCGTTGTTGCGAATTGCGGCAGACAATGAGATAGCGTTTCATTCCAATGCAGCTTGCCCTTCTCCACCAGCATTGCCAGTAGAGTTGCAGTCATGGCTTTTGTGTCCGATCCAAGATGAAACGGGTCATTGAGCGTTACTTTAACGGTACCGCGCCACTTTCGTGTACCTACTGCGCCCACGGCAACTAGACGACTGCTCGTGGTGACAGCAGCAGACATCGCGGGTAATCTATACTTTTGGCGGATTGGGAGCAGTAACTGGTCAATATTTTCTGCAGGATGCCGTTTGCTTTCTGATGAATAGAGTGTAGCACCGTGGGTTAACAGCGGTTTCGTTTCCTTGGGTTGCGTGGAACAAGCGTGCGAGTTATTACACATTAGGGCTAGCGCGGCAATTACGCTATAGCGCACAGAAATTCTAGATATAAAAGTGGGCCTTTCTATTTTTATGCTGGCATGACCTTCATGAACCATGCTCGAATTGTAAAGATGATCATAGGATTCAACACGTGGCTTGCATCTATCTGTTGTACGGTGAGATGCGGGTCCACACGTGCTGCCTTCACAAACGCCTGTGAGGACTCCGTCGGAATTACCTGGTCGTATTTCGCTGTGATGATGAATAAAGGACGCGGCGATATAAGCCCAACAAAATGAACGGGATCTGTAACTTCAGTGACGTTATGTACTATGCGCATAACGTTGGGAGTTAGGGCGACGGGCCAGTGCTGTTCTAAGAACGGATAGTTTTTTATGTGCTTGACTACCTGCTCAAGTGCACCACCAGGAACAGCAAGGCAAAAAACAGAGATGCGCTTTTCTACACCCCCAAATACGGAGCCTAGCATTGCACCCATTGAGAAACCAAGAAATCCTATATGTTTGCCGTTAATATCCTGCCGCGTCTGGAGATAATCTACTGCCCTTCTCAGGTCGACAACTGTCTGTACCCAAGCATCCCGCGAAGTATAACTGTCTGGAAGGAAAATATCGCCGTTTCTACCAGGTAGCTTGCGCGCACCACAATACTGTGCGTCAATGGAGAAGGTAGCGTAACCTAACTGGGTGAGAGCAATGCTTGATGTTTTGATATACGAGGTATCTTTGCTTCCCCCGCTACCGTGCATGAGCAAAATACACGGATAGGGTGATTTACCATGGATGGGTAGTGCAAGAATGCCGGCAACTCGCTGATCATGGATACTGGTATACGTAACTGTATAGCGTTTAGCCGATGGAAGCGTATCGAGCGGCACCTCCTCGGCGTGAAGTGGAAGCGAATGGTCATAATTGTACCATTGGCGCCTCATGTACTGCGTAAGCGATAGCTGCTGACGGTTCGTGCCGGCATAGGACTGTGTTAACGCAGTAGCCATCAGAACCGAGGCGAGTAAAACCCTAACAATGGCGTCGCACCGTAATCTCAACTGGATTCTCCTACTGCTGCAATTTCATTTGATGCCTTACACGTGCGGAGCCACACGTTGTTGGGAGGATTGACATAGCCTTTCCAGGCATACGGATCAGTTCCAGCAACCGCTACAACGCACCGGCTATCTGCGGATGCCGGTGACTGTCCCGGTTCTACAGACCAGGGCAACAGCGAATACGAGTTGCAGTAGTGGTTAACTAAAACCCGGCGAAAGATACTGCTTCGGTTTTTGAGCGAGCGATGAAGGAGATAGCCATTGAAGAATACTACTGAACCGGCGGGAACTTCCACCGGTATCGCCGTTGAGTCGTCAAACCCGTAGCTTTCCTGAGCGAAATCAAATTCATCTTGGTTATTATGCGAACGTTGAGGATAGAGATAGCCATATTTATGTGAACCGGGTAATACCCAAAGACATCCGTTTTCAACGGTGGCGTCGTCTAGAGCGATCCATGCACCTGTTAGCGACCTATCGCGTGTAGGAATGTAAATTTCATCCTGATGCCATGCCTGTCCCTGAAAATTTGGTGGCTTTACAAAAAGCATACTCTGCATGCATTTTACGCTTCCATCCCAGTAAGGCAAATGCGCTGCTACAATACCGCTAAGCACCCGGCAGATCCCAACGTGCTGTATGTATTTAAGCATAACGGGGCTGATGTAGTGCGGCTGATGAATGCACAGGATTTCCTGCAATATATCCCTGTCAGATTTGTCCACACCAGCAGGTTTAATACCTTCGCAAGGGTATGCACCGCGCGCAATAGCTATTGTGTCGGCAAGCATTTCGTCAATCTCATCCCGGGCCACCAGGTTTTTACGGACCAAATAGCCGCAATCTACAAACTCGCGTTTTTCGTCCTCCGTAATGAGTTCGGAGTTGATAGTGTGTGTTCCCAAGCTATGCCTCCATTGCACAGAGCGTCAATGCAGTTAACCCATTATAACCTCAACGCCAAGGTTTATGGTCTGCAACGAGATGGTGTTATGATGTTTAACGTGCCTTACCTCCGATATTAGCTCATGTTTCCTAATGTGACCAGCCAGGCATTACGCTGTATACCTGGTAAAGAGTTGAAATGGGGGGGTGATACCAGCAGATGTGAAGGATATTGAAAAGCAACGTGGAATTAGTATTCACGATGCATAACAAGGTCAATCCTTACGATGAAATAATTCGTGAACTCACAGACCGGGGGATTTTATGGCTTCTAACGAATCCTGAGCACCTTCGGTATTTTGTGAAACTCATTTTTGGAAACGTGGCAGATAGCCTGGATATTGCTCACGCTACCCAGCTCAATCGCAGTATGATCGGCGAAAACCTTCACAAGAATGAAGTTGATCTCCTCTATTCCGTTCCTTTTCAGGACGGGACACGAAGAGAACTTATCATCCTGCTCATTGAAAACCAGTCTAAACCGGACGCACTCATGCCTGTGCGTGTTGCCCGATATATGAGTTCCGTGTGGTACCGGCTTTTATCCGGGGACGACGGTAAAAAGCCTGTAAGGTCGGTTGCTAAACTGCAGGTTATCGTGCCAGTCGTTCTATATACCGGAAAAGGATCTTGGCGACCACGCGGATTGCGCCAACTGCTCAACCCACCTGCGGTACTAGCAGGTTACGTGCCAGAATTTGACATTCTTACACTGAACATTAACGATGTTGACGAGCCGATTTTGCATCAATCGGCCATAGGGTTGGTGCTGCTTGCATTCCGCGATATCAACCGGCCTATAGAGCAGTTCAGGACGACATTGCGTACCGTAGTTAAAGAAATGCGCAAACTGCATCCCAATGACTGCGAGGAATTCCGCACGGCGTACGTATTTTTACACATGCTGGTTGGGCAGAAACGCCGTGCCGAAGAAGATAGCGTATTATATAAAGAGTTTGTCATTCTAGACTCGGAGATTGGGCTGGAGGGATCAGAGATTATGCTAACCATTGAGCAAAAATGGCGGGGTCAGGGTCGCCAAGAAGGTCGTGAGGAAGGTCGCCAAGAAGGTGAACTAACCTTTGCCCGCGATACGTTAGTGCGGCAGGCGACGCTTCGTCTAGGTCAACCTAGTGAGGCGATATCCCGCGAGTTGGCCAGCATCACCGAGGTCTCGTTGTTTAGAGCGCTACTTGACCGCGTTCTAGATGCGTTGTCTTGGGACGATCTTCTTGCCCGACAGTAAGCGGGACATCATTGGACATACCGTAGGTACTTATTAGAACGAAATCGGAGGTGAGGCGAGTGACAACTTCTGCTTCAGTTTCATTACAGGCTGCGGCGTTAGAGTTCGGTGAAGCAGGCTTTACTGTAGCAAAATCCCTGTTCAGCAGGCAGGAAACTGATGCACTGCGCGATCACTACATGGAGTTGCGTAAAGTGCCGCGGCCCGATGACTATCCAGCCGTTGACTTAAACAATCCAGACCCGTTACGACGGTGGCCGCGGATGATCCATATGCATCGCTGGGATGATGTTTCCAGGAACTGGCTTATCGACGGTCGGTTATGTACCTGGTTAACGGCAATACTTGGTAACGAGCCATTTGCTGTGCAAACAATGCTCTATTTCAAACCGGCTGGGGGACGTGGCCAAGCGCTCCATCAAGATCAATTTTACCTAAAGGTGCAACCCGGAACGTGTGTAGCTGCTTGGATGGCGCTGGATGATTGTGATGAAGAAAACGGGTGCCTTAATGTAGTCCCTGGTAGTCATACATGGCCGGTTCTATGCCCAATCAAAGCGGACTCCAGCCAAAGTTTCACGGACGTAACAGTACCCCTTAAGCCAGGTACGAATGTGAAGCCCGTAATTATGAATGCAGGCGACGTTCTCTTTTTCAATGGCCAACTCGTTCATGGCAGTCTACCTAATATCTCGTCGAACAGGTTTAGGCGAGCACTGATAGGTCACTACATAGTTGGCGATGCTCAGAGCGTTGCTCCATATTACCATCCGGTGTTACGGATGGATGGCGAAGAAATTCAACTTGAGCAAAGTCCTGGCGGTGGACCCTGTGGCGTTTGGGCAGAAGGTGAGGGAAAATCGTTCACCATCACTGGACGTCTGGAAGACGGGTTTTTGCACGAGTAGCTTGTTGCTTGCTCCGTCTAGTCTAGCAGGTGCTGACACGTGACAGAAAGCTGCATCTGCTCCTTTTCGTAGCCAAAATCTTGTGGCTCATCATCAGGCGGCCGCAGGTAACCATCACTAGCAATCATGGCAAGCAGGCGATGGCGCATTACAGCCGACATGCTGGCCCCATCCCAGTGGGCTCGTCTACGAAGCCACTCTGCTTCGTCCTCGGTGAGGTGCACGGTAATTGGTCTGGTTTTGTTCAAAATAGTCTCCGGTTACGTGTTGATAGAGCATTGTTGGGTGCGTTGCTTAACGCAGGATAAAGCAACATTAATGCTGAATTGTTATGACACATTTGTTTGCGAGGTGGAAGCAATGCTACAAGGTATTGATAGGCTTGTTGATCTGGTTGGTGTTCGAAGTTCAGGGAGATCTGCTACTGATAGTATTGATGTAGGTGCCGCTGTATCGGTTTCGGACATTGACACGCTCGCGAAAACTACTGGCCAGTGGGCGGCTGTGGGGCGTGAAGGAAACACTGTGCGGCTTGCACGTACGATGGGCATTCCACTGCGGTATTTTGTAGCCAAAATGTTTCACGGGCCGTTTCTCATCGTTTCCGACCGAATAGACAGCCTGTACGACTGGTGCGTTGAGCACAAAATTGGGTGGCAATTTGATCCTCTTTACACTAGAATGGTCCCTGCACATTACCTGCTCGAGATAGATCAAATCGGCTGCCCCGATCCGTCACCTCGTTATCACCGGTTTTTCAGTCCACCGGTGGGAACGGGTGATGCCAGTGTCGCGTCATGCGGCCAAAGGTATGTCAATGCCGCCGCTGCTGCCCTTAAAAATTGGTTACATACAGTACCTCTTGACGCACAAATTGGTCTGGCATATTCAGGTGGCATAGACAGCACCTCGTTATGGCTGCTAGCCCGTCAATTGCTTGCTGATATGGGGGGTAACCCCGATAACATATTGGCATTTACGCTTGATCTTGGTGGTGGCAAGGACGCAGTGCAGGCTCGTGAAATTGCTAATCAGTTAAATCTTACCAGGCAGCACATCGTGGTAACCGCATCGCCCGACGAGATAAACCTTAACGAGACGATCGCTATTATCGAAGACTACCATCCGCTGGATGTTCAATGTGCAGCAAGTGCGCTCTGTTTGCTGAAGCATATACGGAATGACTACCCTAATCTGAAATATCTGTTAGATGGCGATGGTGGGGACGAAAACCTGAAAGACTATCCATTGGAGGATTCAGACCTCACCCTCTCAAGTGTGTTAAGGAATCCACTCCTCTACCAGGAGGGCTGGGGCGTCGATGCTATAAAACACAGCCTAACATACACTGGCGGTCTTTCTCGATCGTACGTACGTTCATTTGCTCCGGCCGCATATTACGGATTTACCGCGTATTCCCCATATGTTTCTCGTGAGGCAATTGAAGCTGCTTGTGCAATTCCGTTCGATGTTTTACTGGACGGCAGTATTGAGCGGTTATACACGCTCAAGAGCGAAGTTGTGACGGCAGGCATAAAGGCAGCCACGGGAATAGATATGCCTTCTGCCCCAAAACGCCGCTTTCAAGATGGTATTGGCGGTGACAACTACAGAGATTGGCGGGTTTCTAAGGCGTGGTGCCGACAGGTGTTTATTAAGCAATGGGAATCCCGGTTGAGTGCTGCTTGGGATCCAGCAGCTGATCGCCTGTCTGGTAATGACCTATCTGCGCCAGTACCTGAGAGAGCAAAATAGGCGTGCGGCCCTATCCGGAATCAGCATCGCAGCAAACCAGGTGGATTCGTGCACTGCGAGGGCAGCCACACCCTGTGGATTATGAAGCTGGCTGCAGTGCCATATCTGAACTTGAGGCCCTGGGTGAGGCGCGCACTGTTACCACGAACGTCATATTTCCTGTTAATAGTGAATGCCCCTATACTTGCGTTATGTGTGACCTTTGGAAAAACACACTCCCTGGCGCGACACCACCTGGGGCGGTCAAACTACAGATTGCAAAAGCGCTTGCAACACTCCCAACTGCCCGCTGGATAAAGATATACAACGCGGGAAGTTTTTTTGATACCAGGGCAATACCCATTGATGACTATCACCAAATAGCCACTCTGCTGCGAAGTTACGAACGTGTCATCGTTGAATCGCATCCTGCGTTCATCGGCGAGCGCGTTTTGAAGTTACGGGACTACCTTTGCGGTAGCTTGGAGGTTGCTATGGGCCTCGAGACTGTACACGAACCAACACTGCAGAAGCTTAACAAACGATGTACCCTATCCCAGTTTGAACAGGCAGCACGATTTCTGCATTCTCATAACATTGATTTGCGCGTGTTTATCATCGCGCGACCTCCCTTTCAAACCGAAAACCAGGCTGTTACGTGGGGACAGAAGAGCCTGGAATTTGCTAACAGCCTTTCTGCCCGAGCGAGTATATTGATTCCTGGGAGGGCGGGTAACGGCGCTATGGATGAATTGCAACGGATTGGTGACTTCTCGCCACCACACATAAAAACCGTTGAGCACCTGCTTCAGTACGGCCTGGCACTCGCCGGTAGCCGTGTTTATGTTGATACCTGGTCGCCGTCCTGGAGAATGAACTGCGAGTGCGACAACAAGAGAGTCATAAGAATCCATGCAATGAACCGGTTGCAGGCAGTCGTCGAGCCCATCAATTGCCGGTACTGCAATGCGGGCGATCTCTGGTGTAACGATGGGCCTTAGCAATTCTAGTATAAGTGCACAAGATCATTTCATCGACCGGGGAATATCGGTGCGTTTGTTCCAAGGGTTTATCCAAACAATCCGTTTTACCAGCATCTGGGTTGGTCGATCAACCACGAATGCTTGCTCTTATAATTCTTTCCACGAAACTGTTCCCGTATAGGCTTCCAGCCGTTACGGTCCTCAACGACTGATGACAGGGCTAGGTTTTGGACGGGCATGTACGACCAAATAATGATTGCTGAATCTGGCGACTGGTTCAAGTGGCTTACTCAAGCAAGGATATACAGGTACTGATTTACCGGTGATAGATTTATATCTGTAGACTTCGAGTCTATTATCTGATGGTATGGTGTGTGTGTTCCCCGGTTCACATACTAATCGTCACCGACGTCTTGAATGAATTGCCCTCTCAACTATTTCAGAGTGAAGTTGAATTACACATACTGCCAGAATTCAAAACACTCCAAAACGCACTTATGAAGTACAACATGCACTATTCCTGCATTTATTTGGCAACCAACACAGCATGAGCTGCGCCCATAATTCATAAAATAGCTAAAAACCACCGCTATTCGACGGGTTTGACACTGAGCGGTGGTTTCAAATACGCCGGTTAAAATATCCGCAGATCGGTGATTCTTCCAGAGGATACCAGGAATACGTAGAGGTCTGCCAGGAGCACTGTCACCAAGCTAATCCAAAAGAATTGGCCGTGATACTCATTTAATCGTGATACTCCACTCCAGATGCGGAACCGGCCTTTAGCCTTCGAAAATCTATTCACTACACCCCCTACAAGATGTCGCCATGAGTGGCAAGAAAATGTATACGCGGTGAGTGCAAGCGTGTCTATAAGGAAGATGATCGTACCTAATCCCACCCCAAATTTGGTGTGATCGTTTTGGGTATAGAAGAACGAGTTATACAAGTGGTACCAGTGAAAAAAGACCAGGATCACAGCGGCGTAAAACGCGTACCTGTGAAAGTTGAGTGCTCTGGCTGGAAGTTTGGCCTCACCTGTGTAGTTCCGGCGCGCGAATTTCTCTTTAACAGCACATGCCTCCGGATCTCTGAAAACTGCACGATAGTAGGTCTTGCGGCAGTAGTAGCAGGACGCTCGAAATGCGAGCGGAAACACCATGACATATAACGCAGCGGATATCGGCCAAGTTGCGATCTTAAGGCCTTTTAAAAATGGTAGGTAACCAGGAATGTATGGTGAATAGAACGGAGACCAGTAGTGCGGTCGTATGGCATTTGGTCCGCTAAGGTTTGCTGCCATCCACGGGAAATTGTGGCCGTCGTAATAGGTGGCAAAGTACTTACCCATAAATGCCCGGATGGTAGAGTAGACGACGAAAATAGTAAACGTTGTCAATATAGCGGTAGGCGCTAGCCAGTATGCGTCCTTACGATTGTTGTCTGGAGCTTCAATCCTTACGGTACCTCGTGGTGGTGCCTGTTGGGTTGCCATATATCCTCCCGGTAGCAATACGAAACAAATTAGCGAATCCGACCTCAGTTATGGTATCACATTCCAGGCGACACTATGAATGAAAACTCGCGATAATTCCTAAAAGCATTGCTAATACCGAGGAATTTGTGACCATGACACCTCAGGAGCTGGAAAATTACACATACCACGACCTGCTATATTTTCGGTTTGGCGCCACGGTATCTACACAAGAAGCTTGCTGGTACCTCTCTAGTGACCTTATTCCCAATTATTATGATATCAACCGTGTTATGCATCTACGTGATGATGGGCGTGGACCCAGGGCAATATGTGATGGGATAATCGCGCATTTTAATTCGGCTGCACGGCGAGTTGTCGTAGATCTCGATTCGGTTGCGGAGGAACAGGGGTTTGGACAGATACTGCGTGCCAGGGACGTAATGCCAGTTACTGGCAATTATGTTGCCATGAGATGGGTTCACGGATGTAATGGGCATATCGCCCCAGGTAAGTGGCTGGTGCGCGAGATTGATGCTGGTTTTCGGGAGCGCGATGCCTGGGCGGATCTCGCGGGCTGCGATGAACCTAATATTTAT
>JAJZFK010000195.1 GCA_021805405.1 bacterium | reverse complement strand
TTTCACCTGCTTTAACGCAAAGCGTAAAATTCTCTAGCGCACGCCGGGCGTTGTCATAAGTGAAGGTTACATGATCAAACTCAACGTCACCACGCATCTCCGGCATGGAAACCGCGTCTGGCGCATCAACAATTTCAGGATCTGTATCCAGAACCTCAAAGACACGCTCTGCCGCCGTCATCGATCTGGTTGACCAGTCTAGTACCTGGCTAAAGTTCATGAATGGCTGGTAGAACGACATGAGGTAGCCGTTAAACATGGTGAGGACACCAATTGTCATCACCTTGGAGATAACGAAGTGACCACCCACCAGCCAGATAATGTATGAACCTGCGGACATCAGCAGCCCGAGCAACGGCCAAAATGTCGCTCTAAACGCGTTTGCATCGTAACTCGCCAGGAATACCGACTGGTTGCGGTTACCAAAGAAGTTCACCTCCCGGTCTTCCTGGGCGAAGGCTTTCACTACTCTCATGCCGGACAGCGTACTGTTCAGCACCGAGTACATCTTGCTGATTCGGTGCCATACAACGTGGTATCTTCGGCGAGCTCGTGGCATAAACCAGCGCGCCAGCAGGAAGATACCAGGCGTTGGGATAAGCATGAGCAGGGCCAATTCGGTGTTTAGCTTAAACAGAATGATCCCTATACCCACAAGAGTTAGGATGTTGGTGGTCAACCAGGGTACTCCACCCTGCAGGAAGTCCCACAGGTTATCGGAGTCACCAGTAACACGAGACATTACTGAGCCCGTACTGCGCTTATCGTAATAGCTTAACGATAGCTGGTTCAGTTTTGCATAGAGCGCCATCCGAATATCCATTGCGATACGACCGCCCAACCACGGATTGAGTCTCTGCTGGGCGTAAGTAAGCGCAGTACTTGCAAGCTTCACAACGGCAAGCAGCGCTACCCAAAGTATGAGCACATGCATGCTAGGCACCGGTGAATGCGCGGGTGCGTTCGCTGTTGCTTTTACGATCTTGGGTGCGAGCAGGTCCACAATTCGCCCTGCGACGTATGGCGGGGTCAAGTCTGTAGCAGTCGAAAATATAATCAGCACTACGCCCAGTAACACCTGCGGCTTGTAGGGCGCAAGAAACTGAAAAAGCCGCATGAGAATGGCGCGTTTATCCAGGCAGGCCGGACAAACCTCGGTGTCATCTGCGAGTATGCGTTGACACTTAGGGCAGTGACGGCGCTTCACCTTAACAGTTTCTGCACCGGGATCCTCGCCGCGGGCAAGCGCGCTTAGTTTGCGTGCCACAAGGTTGGCATCTGCATTTACCGCGTGCGAGAATCGCAACAATGGCACGGTCTCTGTGGAAGTAAGTGCCTGCAGCTCGCCGTTGCCAATCTGCATCTCAGCGCGCACTTCGCGCACTTCGCCCAGGGGCAGCGTGCTTACAAGCCGCGCCTTATTGCCTCCATTGGGCGCAAAGACCCGAATGTTATCGCGGTCGGCCACCAGCCATTCCGGCGAAAATTCTCCACGCACATTTATATCAGTAGCGAAAACAATGCGGGAATCCTTGTCGGCTCCCAATTCCTGCCTTGGAATAATATCGAGCGAACGTAGCCCGTTTTCTAGTTCCTGTGGCAGAACGTCCAGTAAAGCCAATGTAACTCTCCGGTTCCGGTTGTATTGCGATGAATTGTATCAATTAAAGTGTCATACATATTACCTCAATTGACGAACAACCACCCAGTGAGTTACCAATTTGCCCGTAACAGGCTAAACCGTTTTACTTTTGCGGATAAACGCCGATGTTAATTGGATTTTACAGGCTAATTTAGCTTGCAGAATACACTGTTTTGCTGCCACCGGTAAGTAGAATATCGTGGCTAAAGGTTATGCTGTGCGTTTTAGGGTTAAATGCCGCTCCCAAGGTGTAACCAGCTTTTCCAATGGTGAGATCTACGCGGTTACCAGTCAGTACCTTGTATGTGCCATGCCATGTGGCAGTAAGCTTGTATCCATCCCCACTCTCCTTGACACTGTCTACCGAATGGTCGGGGAAGGGAAGACGAGAAACACCGGATGGACTGTCGGCTTTCAGTATGGTTTTACCACTGACAGTGCCATTACTGAATTGAACGGACTGCTTCATAACTCCGGGAAATTGTGCGATTGCGTTAGAGCTTAAGGCCCAGGAACCATTAAGCTGAGAAGTAGTAAGCCCCTTTACCGCATGTATGCCGCGCATGTGAGCGGCATAAAGCCAGCCAGAGCCAGCAACCACCGCAAGGGCAGCAGCAACGAACAGCTTTTTCTTTCCACTTGTACGCGCATGAACCTCATCAAATTCATCGCCGGTGTCCTGGTCTGCGCCGGTCAACCTACCGGTCTCCTCTACTGCAAGTTGCACGTCGCTCATTGCTGCTCGCTTTCTGTTACGCTTCACGCCTAATTTTATATCGGGATTACATTAACAATGCACGAGGACAAGTATCGGCAATTAAGCATAGCGCTTACATTGTTTGTATTGCTAGGTTTTTAGGAACCTAGCCCAAAACAGAGTTAACAGGGCGGTATCGGTGCGTAACCGGACGATCAACAATCACTGTAACAGCATCACCGGCAATGTAAGTGACATCGTGTACGTGAGTTCGTGCGAGGACTGCAAGCGTCACAAAGGAAAATATATCTGTTAGTTGCTCACTAATGACATCTGTCAATTGCCATCATGAGAAACAGCAGCGCAAGGTAAATCATGGAGTATTTGAAAAGCCAAAGTGCCTGCTTTCGCTCAATCACCTTTACCAGACCGACCGTATAGTAGACCAGGAAGACGTTTAGCACGACAGCGCTCACGAGATAAGTTAACCCGGTATAGTGCAGCATTGCAGGCAGTAACGAGATAACAATGGTGAGAACCATATAGATCGCGATCTGAATGACAGTTTGGCGTTCGCCCTTTACAACAGGTAACATGGGGATATTTGCGGATGCATAGTCCTCTTTTAGAAGAAGTGCCAGCGCCCAAAAGTGCACCGGTGTCCAGAAGAAGACGATGGCAAACAGTGTCCATGCAAGCGGCGAAAGGCTATGTTCGGCGGCTGCCCAGCCAACGAGAGAGGGGAAACAGCCCGCTGCGCCACCGATTACGATGTTGTGCCACGTCCGCCTTTTTAGCAGTAGCGTGTAAATAACAACGTAGAACAGTAGCCCGCTATCTGCCAGCACGGCACAGAGCGTACCTCCGTAATGCTGCAGCAGGTAGTTCGAAATGAGTGTGAGGCCGATCGTAAATATCACAGCATCACGCCGCGATACGGTACTGGTAACTATGGGCCGCTGTGCAGTGCGCGCCATGCGAAGATCGATATCTCTATCAATAATCATGTTGATGGTGTTTGCAGCCCCTGCAATCATGTACCCGCCAATTGTGATTGCAACGAACAGCAGTAGCGTAACCGGATGCCGCCCCGCAGCGCCTATATACATGGAAGTGAGAGTAGTAAAAAGTAGAAGGCTGATTACTCGCGGCTTGGTTAGCGCAAGGTAATCGCGCCATCCCGCTGTCATGGTAACGGCAGCAGGCGTAGCGGCCGGTGGAACCAACGAACTATCCGAACTTTTCAACAGAGCTTTTCCTTCGCGCAAGTGCGGCCGATGCCATTAATACAAGGCTAATCCATAGCAGATCTGCCAGAAGCAAATGGACTACCTGCATCCATATGGGTGCCAGTATGACAACATTCAATAGGCCTGCACAAAATTCCAGTAAACAAAACAGTTGACACCAGCTTGCAAATCTAACCGCGTCCTGAGAGGGCACCAGTTTAATGATCTTCCTCGTTGTTACCACGATTATGAGTATTGCGGCCACCGCTGCAATAGGATGCCACACACGCAGGTGAATCATGATGGGAGCAGCACCCGAAATATCTTGGCGAAGTGCATCACTAAGGCTTTTGGGTGGGTAAATGGTGTCAGCCAAGGCGGCTATTCCACCGCTAACGCATAGTAACAGAGCTGCTGATAGAGCAGCTGCTATCGACAAGAGGTATTTTTTACCGGCTTGATAATCCAGCCTCGGGCCCCCACTGGCGAACCAGGCAGTAGCTGTAACAGCCGCCATTAACAGGAGGGTGTTGGTGAGATGCGTAGCCTCTGCAATCACTCGCGCATTGGTAGCGACACGGTCTACAAGGTGAAACTCTACGAGAGCCGCGCCCAGAAGCGCCTCGGTAAAAGTGAAAAACATGGAGAAACCCATGGCTTTACGTGCAGCATGCCCTGCAGGAAATACCACCATAATACCTACCGCCAGCGCAACTAACAGGAAGGCGTCGACGCCCGTTGAAGCACGATGCAGGAACTCAATGACGGTGGCAATGGCCCTAAACGTTGGAATAAGGTGTCCACCACATAGCGGCCAGTGCTCCCCGCAGCCATTACCAGATAAGGACGCACGAACAACAGCACCCCAAAGGATAACAATAACATTCCAAGCGAGGGTAAACCACGCGAGCTTTGCAACCTTTTCCCTCGTTATCAGCGCCATAACTTTTCCATATCTCCCAATTATATTACCTTCAAAATCGCACTCTGGTTGCAGCGGAGTGCGTAGGGAGGGTGAAAGTACAGTTAACCACTTAAACACTGCGGCGGACGTCGTTACTAATCCGCACTCTCCTACCTACCGCTAATCACTGCCCAGCTGCCAGTTCATCAAGCATGTTGCATACTTGTTGTGCAGCATCGGGCTTGCCAGCGTTCGCCGCAGCCTCTGCAATGGCAGTCAATCTAACAGGGTTAGCCCGCAACTCTGCGACTTCTCTCACCAGCACCTCTGCGTTGAGGTCCCCCTGCCGCTTAAGAATGCACGCTCCTAGTGCCTCAAGTGCATGGGCGTTGAACGTCTGGTGGTCGGCATATGCAGTCGGCAGCGGCACAACAATTGCTGGAAGGTGATTATGTGTTACCTCCGAAAGTGTTGATATGCCGCCTCTACACAGCACAAGGTCGGCTGCACGCAGTGCGGCTGCCATTTCCTGCGGGCTGAGGAATGGAACCGGAACATAGCCTCCTCGCTCTATTAGGGTGGTGGAGGCGGAACGAATTTCTTCATAATTGCGGGTACCTGTTTGATGCAGTATCTGTACACCGGCACCCAGAAGCTCTTGAGCTGCATCGCACACTACCTGGTTAATGGCTCGCGCGCCTTGGCTGCCGCCAAGGATGAGCAGGGTAAAGCGATCCTGCTGCAAACCGGAGAACGTGCAGCGTGCCTGCTCGCGTGTAACTTCCAAAGGCAGCGACACCCCATCGCGCAACGGCATGCCTGTAACAGTAGTTTTCGCCGCAGGAAAATACGAAATGGACTCGTTGAAGGTGACGCAGATTCGGTTGACTGCTCGAGCAAGCAACAGGTTGGTACGACCGGGAACCATGTCTGGCGCAAGGATAGCACCTGGTAAACCCATGGATGCGCCAGCCAAGACTGCGGCGGCCGCAACGTAGCCGCCAGTGCCAAGTATTACGTCCGCTCTAAATGCGCGCAGATAACGCCTAGCCTCCAGATACCCCTTCCCTAGCGAAAGCGCAACCAGTGGGGTATCGGGCGAGAGAACACGCGTAAGCTTTCGGGCGGTCACACCCTGAAACGGTATGCCGGTCGATGGCACAATAGAGGCTTCCATTCCATTACGGCTTCCAATGAACAACACTTCGCCGTCAGAATGTCGCCGCAAGAACTCTTCGGCCACCGCAATTGCCGGAAAAATGTGGCCACCCGTACCGCCTCCGCTAACCACAAGCCGCATAACCTGAAATCTCCTAATTTATCGTTAGAGTCTCTGGGGGTGCCTTGCTGCTTCCAATGTTAAGTAGAATCCCTACCGAACAAAGAGAAAGTATGAGCGACGACGATCCATGGCTGATGAATGGCAGTGGAACCCCGGTATTTGGCACGATTCGCACTACTACGGCCACATTGAGCGCAGCCTGCACACAGATAAGTGAGCCCAGGCCGCTAGCGAGAATCCTGCCGAATTGGTCTGGAGCATGTAACGAAATAACGTAGGCGCGCCACGCAAACAGGCTAAACGCGATGAGCAAAATCATACAACCTAGGAAGCCTGTCTCCTCGGCATATGTTGCAAAAATAAAATCGCTATTAGCCTGTGGCAAGTAATATTTCTCCTTGCCTTTACCTAGGCCAACACCTGTCCACCCGCCAGATCCCACAGCCAGCAAGGAATGACGCATCTGATAGTCGATACCCTGCGGATCTAGACTTGGATTAACGAACGCCTCAAGACGCGCTATACGATGTTTAACATTTGGGCCAATAAACCCAACAACGCCTACAACGATAACGGTGCTTAAAACAATAATTACGATAGTAAACTTGCGCGTTCCTCCCAGGAACAACTGCGCCATTACTACCGGTAGGAGCACTGCTGCAGTACCGAGGTCTGGCTCCTTCTCAATGAGCAGCATGCAAATTGCGGTGAGAAACAGTACGAGAGTGACCTTATATCGCAAAGGATTGACTCTGCGCTGTAACCCCGACGGCGTGACCAACTTCAGGATTTTCGTCCATAAACCTAACAAATTCGGGCGATGGTTTTCATTGCTATCCGTAAGCACACTGGCAGTAACGATTACAAGTGCGAGTTTGGCAAACTCCGACGACTGAAGTTGAATCGGTCCTAATTTAACCCACCGATTCGCCTCATCTAGACGTACGCCAAAATGCGGGAACCAAACCGCAATTAGCAGCACAATAGCCGCAAAGATACCAGCACCACTTACTGAGCGCAATTTGCCGTAGGGTATCAACATCAGAGCGATCATGCAGGCCGAACCAACGACTACACCAATAACCTGGCCTACCATCTGCCTCTGCGCGTACTGCATCACTTTCTGATGAGCAGGGACATCTACGTAGCTAGTATCCGAAACAAGCCACAGCCCCACTACCAAGAGGAACAGTGTTGTGCCTATAAGCGCTAGATCGAGGTGGCGTTGGTATCTTGCAGGAACTACATTCATGAAGGTTTGCCTACCAATGCACTAACCAACCTGCGAAATGTTGTACCACGGTCTTCAAAATCGCGGAACATGTCAAAACTAGCAGCTGCCGGGCATAGGATAACACATTCGCCTGGGCACGCAAGTTTACTAGCCTGCGCAACAGCGCTTTCCAGGTTTGATACCAGTTTGGTGTGAGTATATCCATTGTGATGCAAAACCTGCTGCATCTCTTCGGCATTAGCCCCCATCAGTAACGTAAAGCGCGCCGTTTGGGTAAGTGCAGCAGCCATAGGCGCATAGTCCAGGCCCTTCCCCGCACCGCCAGCAATAACAATGGCTGGTGTTCGCAGTGCCGCAAGCGAGCTAACAGCTGCCTCCGTATTTGTACACATGCTGTTATTGATGTAGGTAACTTCGTTGACCACCGCTACCGTCTCCATTCGATGCGCAACACCCTTAAATGTGCTAACCGCCTGGAAAATCCCCTCAGCATTGGCACCCAGGGCAAGCGCCATGGACGATGCAGTCAGTACATTCTCGATGTTGTGTCGACCGCTAAGGGACATGGGTAGATCACTAACCTGGCAAATTTGTAGTGGTTTTTCTCCTGAGCGGAGGCTAACAAACAGTCGGTCGTCCTCGCACCAGGCTTTACCACCGGTAAGCTCCGGCTTTCGAAGGCTACTGACCCAAACACGTCGCGACTTTATTGGACGCTCTCCAATTTGGCGGCAGTAGAAGTTATCGGCATTCAAGACTGCCCACTGATCCGCAGACTGTGAGGCAAATATTTTCGCCTTAGCAGCTGCATACTGTTCCATGTTGGTGTACCTGTCAAGGTGATCGGGAGTTACATTGGTAATTGCACCCACATGAGGGGCAAATGCCAAGGTAGATTCAAGCTGAAAGCTAGAAATCTCCGCCGTTAATACGCTGTCCGCAGTTGCCTCGCAGGCAGCAGCAACTAGTGTCCGCTTTACGTGATCGGCACTTATGTTGCCACAAACCCGGGAAGTTATCCCGCTGCGCACGAACATCTCGTGCAGGAGCAGGGTGGATGTGGTCTTTCCATTAGTGCCGGTGATGGCTGCGATGGGTGCCTCCGATAAGCGAGCTCCCAGCTCTATTTCGCTCCATACGGGTATTCCCAGTGAGCGTGCCCGCTCAACAGGAGGCGCGGTAAGTGGTACTCCAGGACTTAAAACCACGAGTTTTGTGCCTGCGGGAACTGCCTGTTCCGGATGGGTTGCTAATGTAAACTGTCCACCGTGTGCGATCACATCTGCTATTCGCTCCTGGTTTAGAGCCTCCATTGGCCCCCTATCCGAGAGTACTACAAGGGCTCCCATGCTCAACAGTGCCAATGCGGCGTCTAGTCCACTTCGACCGCTACCAATGACGGCTGTAACACCAGGAAGGTCTAGCCGCTTCACGATATCCTCCCTATAAGCCATAGCAGAGCAACCCCTGCAAGAACAACGCCAATAATAAGGAACCTTCCAACCACCTGTGTCTCAGCAATACCGCACTCCTCGAAGTGATGATGGAGTGGTGACCGCCGGAATACGCGATGCGCGCGGGCATATTCCAGGCCGTGGACACGACGGCGATACTTGAATACGGTGACCTGTACCATTACGGAGAAGAGTTCTGCCCAGAAAACCAGGCCACATACGATTACAGCGACTTCCTGCTTGCCTAATATTGCTACCGTTGCAAGTGCTGCGCCAATGGCAAGTGAGCCGGTATCGCCCATAAATACTCTAGCAGGGTGCGTATTAAACCACAGGAACCCAAGTGTGCCTCCGGCCAGGGCTGCACAAAAGAAAGAGAGATCTGGTTGAAGGGGTAACAGCAGCGCAGACATTGCCGTGGAAGCGATGAACGAAAGCCCCCCCAAGAGGCCATCAAGTCCATCCGTCATGTTGGTTGCATTAGAGTAACCAACCAGAAACAGGATAGAGAGTGGGAAATAAAGCCAACCAGCATCCCACACCACTTGCCCAACGTGCATCGTATTTATAAGAACCGACGGCAGAATAGAAATAGAGGTAGTAAGCCCAGGTTGTGACGAAGCAGCAAGATAGGCCGCAAACCCTGCAGCAGCCAGAACCTGTATCGTGAACTTTTCACGCGCCCGCAGGCCCAGGTTTTTGCCCCGCGTAACGCTAAGCACATCATCTGCGAGTCCTATGCATCCAAACGCCAGAAACACCATCAACACGGGAATGAGTCTAAAGTCTTGAACCTCGCGTCGATGTGTGCCAACTTCATCCCAAACAATGTAAAGGGCGGTAACCACCGTAGTGGAAAACAGGATAATCAGGCCGCCCATGGTTGGTGTGCCCTGCTTTGCTGCATGGCTAGCGGGAGCATCTGGGCTTATGTTCTGGCCCGCTTTAAAGGCCCTAAGGCGGGAGACTAGCGCGCCACCCGATAGTATCGCTATAAGCACTGCGGCAACTAACCCTACTATGACGCTAACCATGGTAGCTGCTCCTTTGCCCCGTGAGAGCCTCCACCACAACTTCCAAGCCAACTGCGCGGGAACCCTTAACTAGCACGACATCTCCGCAATGCAAATGAGAATTCAACACTTCAGCAGCCTCGGCGGCTGTGCTGCACGCCAGGTTGGTACCGCTATAACCTGCGTTAATCGCCGCCTCTAGTGTAACCTCAGCGAACTCACCTACCGTCACGAGAAGGCCTATGTCTGCACCTGCGGCCCTGTTTCCAACTGACTGATGTGCTGCTACGGCGTGGTCGCCAAGTTCCCGCATATCGCCAAGAACAGCAACCCGTCGTCCTGATGTATTCCACGCTTGCAACGTTGCAAGTGCAGAGAGCGTTGACTCCTGGCCGGCGTTGTAGCAATCGTCCAGAACCGTAATTGAGCGCATGGAATCCTCTCGAACATGCATTCGGCCCTCCGCACCACGCCATTTGTTTACAGCATCTACCGAAGATGCCGTATCGAGGCCCATTGCCGAAGTAGTTGCGACGGCGCAGGCTAGGTTCAACGC
>JAJZFK010000291.1 GCA_021805405.1 bacterium | reverse complement strand
GATGAGAGTTACTATCCTTGGCAGCGGTACCTCGCACGGTGTACCAATGATTGGCTGCCATTGCGAGGTATGTCGGTCAAAAAATGCTAAGAATAACCGAACGCGTCCATCCATTCTGGTGGAGGGCCCGGATGGTACTATCCTCGTAGATACCACACCTGAACTGAGGCTGCAGTCTATTGCAGCAGGACTGAATCGTGTTGATGCCGTCCTCATCACTCATACCCACGCCGACCATATATTTGGGATGGATGACCTTCGCCGGTTTAATGACCTTTGCGGCCACGACATTCCTGTTTACGGATCAGAGTCAGTACTGGAGGACATTCGCAGAATTTACCGGTACGTATTTATCGAGACGCAGGCAGGTGGTGGAAAACCACGGCTCAGTCTCAAGCCCGTTGCACCCAGCATGGTGATCTGTGGCCTGCACATTGTATGTTTCACAGTACTGCACGGAAGGCTTGAAGTGCAGGCATACCGATTTACAGATCCTGCCACAGGTAAGTCATTCGCATATGTTACGGATGTCAGTACCATACCAGAGTCGGTTATGCACAACTTGCACGGACTGGATCTATTAATACTCGATGCGGTTCGCTATGAACCGCATCCCACTCACTTCGGCTTATATCAGGCGCTGGAAGTCATATCCACAGTGAATCCCCGTACAGCGCTGCTAACTCACCTTTCGCATCACTTTGATCATGATAAACTCTCTTCCGAAACCCCACTACACGTAGATCCCGCGTACGACGGCCAGATTATCACCCTTTAGCCGTATTGGCAGCTCGCCTCACGGGTAATAGCCGGTGAAATAGCACCTTTACGCGGCGGATTCTGGCTGGTTACCAATTACGTGCGTGCTATTTCACCATCAAAGTGTGCAATAGTTCACTTCTCATCCTGCTCCTGCCGGCGTAAAATATTAACATAGGCAGGCGACACCAGATAACGACTTGCCGCACACTGAGGAGGCACAACAAAAGTGAACATTATTAATAAAACGACGATCAAAAAAGCAATTCGATGTTCAGTATGTGGGCAGTGCGGAAAAGCTCGAACCAGGGCAGCCGGAATAGGATTTAGTGTGGTTGAGATAACTTGTGACCGATGCGAAGGCAGAAGTTCACGCACAGCAGCGGAAGTTGGGTCTTACGATGTACCGGGCGTTGGCTGGGCCAGCTTAATGGCGCTGGGCTAAACCGCAATCGGTGCAACCCCGCCTTTCCCGTCGCCCTACTTGTTCGTACCTGGCTCCGCAATTGGCACTCCTCAACCAGGTGTGTAACAGCCGCGTGAAAGGCGGACCAATTCTAATACTGGCTGCTGCAAAGATGCAGCAGCCAGTATTATCCCTTTTCAAAGGGTCTACGAAGCAGGTTTTTGGGGCATCACAGCAAACTCCGTTTCGCCAGTCTCAAGCATACGCTCCAAATATGGCCTACATAGACCACAGCTGCCGCCGCAGCCCAGCATGGAGGTTAACTGACGTACCGAGGTGAGACCGCGTTCTTGCGCAATCGCAAGAATTGTACTAAAGGGTAGCGATGTACATAGGCAGGCCTTTACCGGTTTGTTATCTGCCATGGATCCCTAATCTCTTGTAAACATATTATCCAAAACCTGCGTTTGATGCAGTGGTGTAACGTGCCCGTCGGCCCATAGAATCTCTGCCAGGCCGTGCTCTACAACGGAGACGTTGTACCCCGATCCAGTAATCGACTGACTACTATCCACATGTCGAAAATTAATTGTAGGATTACCATACCATTGCGATGGAGGATCGATTGCGGGCGTTTCACTCTCCTTCCCGGAAGAGGAGTCATAATAACCAGCGTCTGCAAACATAATTTTGTCGCTAGTGCTGGATAGAGATGCCTCGGCAGCGGGATTAACTGGTGGCCACGGATACGGCGGCTGGTTGTATGCTGGGTTAATGTAGTAATCTGAACCAAGGTACCCCCAGTTATATCCATATCCATTGCCATCGCCAAATTTGTTTACCCCTGTCCAGTCCGGACATCTCTGCACCTCAACATTTTTCATGTAGGGATACAGCAAGCCGTCCTGTTTGTTCCAGCCACTAGCAGTATTTCTACCAAACCAGTACTGACTGCAGCTGCCACCGGGACAGGAATCTGCAATGTAGAGCGGGTACGTCTCATCGTAATCCTGTGTATACATTATGGTGGCTAAACCAAGTTGCTTCAGGTTGGATGCACAGGTAATCTGGCGTGCTTTTTCACGAGCCTGTGCGAACACGGGGAAAAGAATTGCAGCTAAAATGGCTATGATCGCAATGACCACTAGCAACTCTATCAGCGTAAAGCCACGTGCCGACATGCCTCTCCTGGCTACAGGTAATCTCATGGTTCCATCTCCTTAAAAGTTAAGTGCAGGAAATAGAAAACGCCCGTATTTCGCCCTGAACGAGCAGGTGCGGTAACGGGCGTATGAAGTATTACGAAAGCCATTATGGGCTTTAATAGTCCCCACTAAATCTGGAGACCACCTTTAGAAGGTTTCACTTCATCACTCCCTTTTTCCGCGAAGGGCGTAGCGTGATGCTTTGCAGACGGGCATTCGGACTTGACCTTTCAGTCTTACCGTAGCGGGACTGTGCCGGATTTTCACCGACTTCCCCCGTATCGCTGCAATTAGATTGCAGACCTGCAAATTCTATATTGTAATATACTGCAACCACAAGTGTACCTATCATAAATACCAATGTCAAGGCGGTTTGGCGGATTTAGCAGGTTACCACTGAGTTATATACGTAAACTTATACATACCCCTGTTCGCCAAAAGTAATTTACGACAAAATGTAACTTCCGCAACTGCTGCAATCAATGTGATCATAACACCACTTCGTTGAGGGTGTGCCTTCTAAAATAACGTTGAGGAATTCATTGTGCAGGTGTTCTTTGGCATAAGGCTAAAAACCGCAATCATTGCCAGCACAGTATTGCGCGTCAAATTTAAGCAATACAGTTACCACAATGAGGAGTTGTGCTTCAGATTAACCACTAGCTTTACAAATCGCTAAACTTCTCTACGAGGATGCCCACCTAACGCGAAGTACTGCGCAGACCTGCAGTTTAAACCTAACATAGTGCCGAATTCTAAGGCTAGGTTGAGCTAGACCCGCACGCACCGGCTGGAGCTCAACTACGTAGCGTCAAGCACTATCCTCGGCCTTTGCGTTGCTGCATAGGCCTGGCTGCCTTCACAAATTTAGATGGTGTGCCCGCCGATTTTGGCTGTAGGCGTTCACGATCGGCATGAAGGGCAGCTAACCTGGCCTCCATCTGTTTTCGCACGCTTGCCTGCTTCTCCGCTAGGAGTGCCAGGTCTATTTTTCTCTGTTCTTCTGGTGTCATACATGTCTATACGCACAGCGTGGTGAATTCAGCACCTGGGTAGACAAAGAATCCACAGATCGAAGGTATTCAACCTAAAGTTGTTTACCACAAGCCGATGCGTGCGCGCGCCACCTGCGAAGCCTTTGCAGCTAGTTTTGAAACTACCGCTTATCGAACCGGCGAAAAGCGTAAAAGGAGGGCTCGAGCCTGTTTCACGTGGGCGGCTAAAACCATATCGTAAAATTTACCTACAGCCTGATACCTACCGCTGCCCGCCTTTAACTTTTTACGAAGGAGCAACCACTTCGCAGGTAGCTGCAGGTCAGCAGTGCTCCAGCGGGCCAGCACAGGGTTACCCGCACCTAACGCCTTGCGGATGATCTGCAGGTCACGCGTCCCATTTTCGATCGACGGTTCAATTTGGGTACCTTCGCCCCAATCGTTCCACGTCACCAGTTGCACTGCAGCAGCGCCACTTCTAAGGGCACGAGATAGTGTGGTCGCCAAAGTACGGCCGTTATCCTCAGCAATGTGGCCCCACGAGTGTCCTACACCCGCCTGCGCATAGATGTCATTAAAGCCCGGGAAAGCCGCTGCGATGAACACAGGCCAGCGGTGGGCAGCTTTCAGGAAGGTCACCTGCTCATTGAGACCTGCAGTTGTACCTCCCGCAGGGATTGGCCAATCAAAGCCGCCCATAGATGCCGTAGCCTCACGCCTGAATGACTCTGTGATATATACCGGCGGCCTGTGTAGTACTGAAAAAATCTCGGTCCACTGCGCGTTGTTGTAATATGGTTGACCAAAAGTGAGCAGAAGGGGCCGCCCGCTTATGCGAATGTACGCAGGTGAATTGAAGTAGTGGCTCTGCAGCCACAACATCAATTGTTGCCCATGGTGTACGGCTCCACCTGCTGGAATTATGCCAGCCTTTATCTCCTGAGGAACGGTATGATCCTCATAGCTGAGCGCAAATTTCAGCCCTGCTCGCTCGAGCAGTGGCACCATTCGCTCCACGTTCTGGTTTATATTCATGGAATCAAACAGTCGATCGTTGCCATACCAGTCGAAGATTACCCCCTGAATACCGGTCATCTTCATGAGCATGATCTGGTACTTCAGCACATCGGTATCGGCGGAGTCATACGGACCGATCTGCGGATGGTAGTGCGATGCGATTTGTGGCATACCGTGGTCCATTACAGAGGGATTATAGTGGTTCATAGTCCAGTGCCATCCCCAGGAATGTGCAGTAGGATTCGCCTGGAACCACGGCATATAGTGTGCGTACACTGGCGGAAGTCTGTGTGAGACGGTTATCACGCCCGCAGCATCTGCACGCACCGCCCCCAATGCGAGCGCGGCAACGCATGCCCCGGTCATAACTATTGCAGTGATCTGGTGAACGTCGAACAGCGGTTTCAACGATTTCCCTCCGTTGGATAGCCCGCAGGCTGAATTGCCAGCGGCATGATTGCAGCGGCTGACATCAAGAGTGCCAGCCGCCGCAAAGGTACGCACTATTTTACTGGTGAAGGTCGCCTATGGGCCTGTGCCTGTCGCATGAGCATCTGCTCACCCTGGCCCATCTGCGCCTGCTGCTGTGCCTGGTAGCGTGCCGCTGGGGCCGCACTGGCGTTCTGCGGAATGCCA
Organism: bacterium; assembly: GCA_021805405.1. GTDB lineage: Bacteria > Armatimonadota > Chthonomonadetes > Chthonomonadales > Chthonomonadaceae > JAJZFK01. The sequence continues at coordinate 5,121 of JAJZFK010000291.1, read as the reverse complement.
CCAGTTGCTGTCGTGCCGGGCGGTGGCGTATTAACGGGCTTGGTACCGCCACAACCCGCTATCCCCGCAGTCACCGGTACAATCATGCATAGGGCCGCCAGTACGACAACTGGATGGTTTCGAATGCCCATGTCCTAGTACGCCGATCCAAACTGATAGTCACTCGCTACATAGATGTTAACGTACCAGTTGACGCCACCTTTTGGCATGGATTTCACGTGACCATCTCCAAAAAGGAAGTTGCTCTGGCCACTGTGCCGGTAGCGCGGCATCATGCTGCACCCGTTCCAGTTACTGTACGAAGGAGAGTTGTTACTTGCAACATAATCGCAGTCGTGTGTTGCAAGGGTATCCAGGTGATCAGGATACGCGTAGTTATTGGCTGCAGTACCACCGCCCACTGCTGTCCAGTTCCCTTCCCAAGTCTGGAATTGAAGCCAGCTTGAATTGCCGTCATTCTCGCCTTTTTCGCACACTGCAATGGTTTGCGAGGGCGTATCTAACGTTGCCAGCGTAATAGCCTGTGGGGTGCCGTAGGGCCAGCCGTCGCGAAACAGTGAGTAGTTGGCTCCATACACGCCTGGTTGAGCAACGGGCATAGAAGGGCAGGTCCAAATACCGCCTTTCCCGCTGTACTTGTTATCATACGCGTACTTGTCGCCGTTTTTGATATATGGGCCTACCATGTCGTACCAGCGCACTTCATTACCAGATCCATCATTGTAGTGCAGCATGGGAAACGTTTCATCGTAGTCCTGCACGTACATCATGACGCCCAGCCCAATCTGCTTTTCGTTCGAAACGCACGTAATCTGCCGTGCCTTCTCACGAGCCTGCGCGAACACCGGAAACAGAATTGCCGCAAGAATTGCAATAATTGCAATCACTACCAACAGTTCAATCAATGTAAATCCACGTGTTTTCATCGCTGAAATTCCTTTCACTCTCACTCGCTGCCTGGGTTGATTATTGCGACACACGAGCCCACGGATAGATGCTATTTCTCCACCGCCGAATGGGCGGCAGGTTTGTTGAACGTAGAAGCACGAGGTATTAGATGTGACCGTAGCCTCACCTGTAGACCTTGCTTATCCCCTCGCAGAGCGCGTAACAGCAGACGCCCTGCCTCCTCACCCATCTCCTCCACTGGCGGACGAACGGTCGTAAGACCTAGCGTGCACGACCGTGCATCGTCATCAAAGCCCACTAGCCCGAAGTCTTTTCCCACTGTAAGCCCCACTTCTGCTGCGGCCTCAATTACAGCGTATGCAGTATCATCATTGGGTGCGATAATGCCCATCTTGCTGCTCTCTGGATCGTTCGTAAGCTGCGATAGCAATTCGGGAACCATCGCCTTCACGCTCCCAGTAGTCGCTCGTACAAGGTACGGCGAATTATCGATCGCGTCGGGAAAGAGTTGCAGCTGCATATGTGGATGACCTGCATGGCGCACCGCACTACGAGCGCCTTCAATCCTCTCGTCAAGCCACTGCTCCTCAAACGGTCGGAGCATTACCAAACGCGAATAGCCGTTGCGAACCAGGTGATGTGCGGCCTGGTAACCGGCGTAACGATTATCGTAATACACCTGGGCCAACGGCGGCGGAATTTCGTGCCATGAGAGGTAGACGACAGGTACCTGGTTGATATCCACAGCACCCATCACCTCGTCAGACATGTCTCGCGAGTCGCACAGCCCTACTACGGCAATTGCACTTACGCCCATTGTCTTTAGTTTTGAAATGGCAACAGGCATGGGTATGGCGTTTCCGTCGTCAAAACCCCGTACGTAGGGCCCAAGGCTTTCGGGATAGCGATCGAAAAAGTGCGTTGAACCACCGGCTGCAGAGAAAGCCTGCTCGAGAGCACGTATTGCCAGGCGGGCCCAGGTACTGCCTACATCGGCAGAGGTTGCGGGATCGATAAGTGCAGTGGATACAATGCCCAGTCGTAGCTCCGTTAAAGGTGGCAGCTCCCCCATGGTAGGTGCCTCACCGTTCGAATGCTCTACCATTTCACCAGGTGTATCACGTAACGAGCGAGTGTGAACATCATTGCCCTTGAGCGCAACAAACGTTCCTTTACGATCTACCGTCTCCAGTATTCCCTCGGCAATAAGGTTGGAGATAGCCTGCTGGGCAGTGGAAAGAGCGACACCATACTCGCGAGCAAGGTTATGCCTACTGGCGAGCATCGAGCCAGGTGCCAAGATGCCAGCCTCTATTCGACTGCGTATATCGTTTTCAACTCGCTGATAAGCCGGGGCTCGGCTTATCCTGGATTCATCGGCCATATTCTATACCGGCACCTTCAGAAGATTAACAACACAGAAAAGATACAACTATATCGATACAGATAATTATACGACAGCTTGCTAGTATTGTCAAGCAGATTGATAGAATAAACTTTTCTAACAGGCTCACAACCGAAGTACTCTGCAAACACAACCATGATGCCCTCTGCAATTCTGCGCAACACGATGTAACAACTTTGCAATACAGACACAATTCCCAGGTTTATTTGACCACTTATGTCAACTACATAGCCGCAGCAAAGCGCGCCAGCGTGACTTTTGATGAACGTGCTATCCTAGCCCCCAAATGGGGATAGAATACTATATCAACCTTTCGTAGCACTGCCTCACTGCAGTTTGGGGAGGAGTTTTGGGAACAGTTATAGAAGATTGGTTTGCCTTGCGAAGCTTACTGGAGAAACACGCTGGCCGCAACAACAAGATTGTTTCTACGAACGGTGTGTTCGACCTTTTACACGTTGGGCATGTGCGGGTACTGCAGGCCGCTAGGTGCCTGGGAGACGTGCTCATAGTGGGTATAAACAGTGATGCATCCGTACGGCGGTTGAAGGGCGTAACTCGGCCCTACGTTCCGCAAGGTGAACGGGCAGAGGTGCTGGCAGCACTAGCGTGCGTAACTTATGTGACGATCTTTACCGAGGATACACCCGTGGAGATGCTGAGGGCTCTTCGCCCAAATATCCATACCAAGGGTGGTGACTACAATATTGATTCCATGCCGGAAACACCGGTGATGGCCGAGTGGGGCGGAAGAGTAGTAGCGTTGCCATTTGTACCAGGAAAGAGCAGTACGCGCCTGGCCGAATTAATTGAATCTGCAGCAAAGGGCGAATCATGAGAATTCTCGTTACCGGTGCCAACGGCATGCTGGGCATTGACCTGTGCAACGAATTAATTCAGGCTGGGCATACAGTAATACGCACTGATGTAAGTGTACGTCCAGGATTTGATGTACCAACCTGGCAATCGCTAGACATCACGGATGCGCTGGCGGTACAGACCGCGGTTGAAGTTTCAAAAGCAGATGCAGTCATTCATCCCGCTGCCTTTACCAACGTGGACGGGTGCGAGAAGGACCCCGACACAGCCTTTAGAATAAATGCGCTGGGTACGTGGTGTGTGGCAGCCGCATGTGCGCGGCTAGAGATACCCATAACGTACGTAAGTACAGACTTTGTGTTTGATGGCACCAAGACAAGCCCGTATACTGAATTCGACGCTGTAAACCCCATAAATCACTATGGCGCAAGTAAACTGGCCGGCGAACGAATTGTTGAAAAGCTATGCCACAGGCATTTTATTGTGCGTACACAGTGGCTGAATGGCGCCCACGGCCGCAGTTTCGCTGCAATCATGCTGGACATGGCGAAGACGCGCACCGAGTGGCAAGTAGTTGGCGACCAAATTGGCAGCCCAACGTTTACACTCGATCTTGCGCGATCGATTACCTCACTTCAGCAGAGTAGCCTGTTTGGAACCTACCATGTTGCCAACCGAGGCGAATGCTCGTGGCACACATTTGCACGCACTATTCTCGATATGGCGGGATGCAAGGGCATTACGCTGCATCCCATTCCTGCAAGCCAGTGGCCCTCACCAACACGTCGCCCCGCCTACTCCACGCTAAGGCGATACAGCCTGGAACTTCAGGGCCGCGACGATTTACGTACATGGCAGGACGCCCTGGATGAGTTTCTGCAGCATAGGTCCGCCATAACCGGCACTAACTAAGCGAGATAAGTGGCAATGCGCCCGGCTATCACAATACAAATATGCGGCACCGCTTCTAACGCGAGCTGTCGCAATAAAGGACAAGTACGTTGCCTAAGATAACCTTTATTGGCGCCGGAAGCACGGTATTCGCCAAGAACCTCATGGGTGATATTCTCTCGTTTCCAGAGCTTGCCGAGGCACATATCAGCCTTATGGACATTGATGCCGATCGCCTTAGCACATCCGCCTCTGTAGCGCGCAAGGTAGCTGCTGCCACTGGCGCAAATCCCACCATCACCACGCACACCGACAGGCGTGAAGCTTTAGACGGTGCAGATTATGCGATCAACATGATACAGGTAGGGGGTTATAAGCCGGCGACTGTCATTGATTTTGAAATTCCGAAAAAGTACGGATTGCGACAGACAATCGCCGACACGCTAGGTATTGGTGGCATCATGCGCGCACTTCGCACTATCCCTGTCATGCTAGGTATGGTAAAGGACATGGAAGAGGTGAGTGCAAATGGGATAACTTTTCTTAATTACGTTAACCCAATGGCTATGAATACCTGGGCAGTAACTCGTACTAGCAAGATCCCTGTGGTTGGCCTATGCCACAGCGTGCAGGGAACCGCAGAACAGATTGCAAGCGATATAGGCGTCCCCATTAACGAAATTAACTACCTGTGCGCTGGAATAAACCACATGGCGTTCTATACGCGGTTCGAACGCAACGGAGTGGACCTATATCCTCTTATACGGCAGGTTGTAAAAGATGGGCGAGTACCCAACTGGAACCGCGTACGGTATGAGATGTTAACGCGCCTGGGCTACTTTGTTACGGAATCTTCGGAGCATTTTGCCGAATACTGCCCTTATTTTATTAAATCGGGCCACCCAGAACTCATAGAGCAGTTCAACGTACCGCTAGATGAATATATACGTCGATGTGAAAACCAGCTGGCTGGCTGGCATAAAATGCGAGAAGAGTTTGAGGGTGATGCTCCTATTGAGGTTCACCGCAGCCATGAGTACGGGTCCCTCATCATTCACTCTCTAGAAACAGGCCAGCCGCGGGTTGTTTAGGGTAAC
>JAJZFK010000542.1 GCA_021805405.1 bacterium | reverse complement strand
GGTGTTGCTGCCGGTTCGGCACCGCAAGTAAGTTCGGGCAGCTAATTTAAGTATACGTCTGTATCCTGTTTTTTTGGCATGGAGTAAAGCTCCTCACGTGCTATAATATTATGTTTTGCAATGCTACACTCATAACCCACCAACTAAGGGGGGCTCTAAGTTCAGTATGAAGATTCTTCTGGTAGACGATGAGCTGCCGATTCTGGAAGCGATAGCCTACAACCTGAAAAAGGAGGGCTACACAGTGGTCACAGCAACTGATGCAGCCCAATGCATAGACGAAATGCGGCGAGAAAAGCCGGATCTTATTGTGCTTGATGTTATGCTCCCTTCTATGAGCGGTTTCGATATCTGCAAGACACTGCGTAAACAGAGTGACGTCCCTATAATCATGCTTACCGCCCGAGCAGATGAGACAGACAGAGTTGTTGGGCTGGAACTTGGTGCCGACGACTATGTAACAAAGCCGTTTAATATGCGCGAGCTCGTAGCCAGAATTAAAAGCGTACTTCGCAGATCGGCACAGGGCGAACTGGATTCCGAAATACTGGTGATCGGTAAATTGAAAATTGACTCAACACGGCACGAAGTCGCAATGGATGGTGAAGTGCTTGCCGTTTCTCCGCGGGAGTTTGAACTGTTACGTTTCCTGGCATCGCATCCTGGGCAGGTGTTTTCACGCCAGGTGTTACTCGATCGAGTATGGGGCACCGAAGCGTTTGTAGAAGAACGAACGGTAGATGTGCATATGCGGTGGCTTCGCGAGAAAATTGAGGTCACCCCATCTCAACCGGAGCACATAGTTACCGTGCGCGGCGTTGGGTACAAATTTGTAAATCGCGACTAAGCTGGAGAGCTCGTGCTAAATCGGCTACTAACTGCAAAACTGCTCGATGAAGTTCATACCGGTGTCATCGGCGTAGATAGCGCTCGCAGAATTCAGTCGGCGAATTCTGCAGCGTGTCTGCTGCTTGGCGCACGGCAGATGAATCTTGCGGGGCGCTCCCTGGTGGAAGCAACGCTTTCGTACGAATTGCTCAACTTGCTTGTGGAAGCAGAACAGTCCGGCAAGACCGTAGAACGTGAACTTCGCAGAAGTGAGGCTACCGGCAGAACTCTTAACGCTCGCGTGTGCTATGTGCCTAAAAGCGAGGATGGAATTGAGGAGAGTTACCTCATTTTGTTGGATGACGTAACTGAATTACGGTACCTTGAAACTGTTCGGCGCGACTTTGTAGCCAACGTCTCCCATGAGCTACGCAGTCCACTAGCCTCCATCCGCGCAATGGCGGAGACACTGCAGGATGGTGCCGTACACGATCATGCGGTGTCATTGCGGTTCCTTGAGATCGTTATCGGTGAGGTAGAGCGGCTCACACGGTTGTTGGAGGACCTCTTAATTCTATCTCGCTCGGAATCGCAAATGCCAGAGCGAGCACCCTTTGCGCTTGATGGACTGATTTCCGAGGTAGTCGAGCGTTTTCAAGCCCGCGCAGAGAAGTCCGGCGTGTCGCTAGTGACCAACATTGCACGAGACCTGGTCGTATCGGCTAATAGGGATCAGATGGAGCAGGTGGTAGTCAATCTCGTCGATAATGGTATCAAATACACACCAAATGGTGGGCAAGTGAAGGTCTCAACCCGGACCACCCGTGTTGGGGTCACTGTGGAGGTTGAGGATACTGGAATGGGTATTTTGAGCCAGGACCTACCACGACTTTGGGAGAGATTCTATCGCACCGATCGCGCGAGATCGCGGCAATCTGGAGGAACCGGTCTTGGTCTCGCCATCGTGAAACATATTGTTGAAAACCATGGTGGATCTGTTGCGGTTGCGAGTGAATACGGAGTGGGAAGTAAGTTCAGCTTTTTCATTCCGTATTAACCAACAAACGGTGTGTTATTACAGATGCCGGTAAGGATGAGGTCACAAAACGTGATATAAAATTAAAAAGCCGACGCCTGCAGATATACAGGCCGTCGGCTTACAAACTACGGAGCTATTTACAGGTCGTCGTCTTCCGCCTCATCATCATCATCAGTTTCGTCATCATCCGCCGGGATTTCATAGGTATCCGCATCCCGATATGTATTATCTTCTTCTTCGCGCTCAAGTACCACGCGGTCCTCGAACGAAATAGTACCGCCCTGCTTTCGGGCCTCATCGCTAATAAACCTCACCTTAATATCTGCCATCCACAGGGGAATTTTAGGCATCGGTTTACCGGTTTCCGAGCAGAGTACCTCTCGAACCTCAATGTCATCTTTGCGCAATGTGTGCGGTCTCCCTTCGTCCATAAACACAGGACGGAATACTACTTGGCCTTTTCATCAGTTGTCGACTTTTGGTTAACATCGGCCTGTTGGCCCATGAGATGCGACATTAAACCGTTAACAAGCATTAACAAGCCTGCTCCAAAATAGATCCATCCAGTCTCGCTGGTAGCATGAGTGCCCGTTTCGGCAACCCATCGACCACCGGAAGCGAAACCAAGAAGACCTATAACAAGCAGAAGCGCTCCTATTACGTTAAACATATTGAGAAATCGCTGCATGTTTTCTCCGTAGCGCAAGTTTACGCACAGTTCAAATTTGTTCGCTAATCTGAATTATACCCTAAGGACCGACGGGCGGTGAAGCCTAACCTTCCGGTTTCCCCTGGTGATCAGTGCGCGGTGTATCCGATGGAAACGAAATATTAGCAACATCGCTGTGGTTTATCAGTCTAAGTTACGGGTTACGTGTACGCATTTGTTCAGTATGCGAGGGCAAATGTGTGACAAAAGGCTAGCACGACACTGTATAATAATTGAAACAGGGCATAATTGCCATCTATTTTGTACCGGAGGGTATTTTCGCATGTTGAAGTTTTGGGGAAAGGCCGCCCCTATTATCACCGCGGCTGCTACAGTATGCTTTCTCGCTTCGAGCACGGCCGCGCGTGCGGTGGTATTGCCACCGTCCGTCGCAGGCTTTCGGCTTACCACTGCGGCAAAAACATACGGCCCCTCAACTCTTGCAGATCACATTGATGGTGGCGCGCAGGCCGTGATGCGATATCAGTTCAGGAGCTGTCTGTACGGCATTTATGCGCCTGGTGGCAAGGGCAACCAGGTTATCACTGCCGATGTCTACACGATGGCCGATCCGCTCGACTCGTTTGGATATTTCTCCGCGCAGCTTAGCCCTGGTGCCTCGTATTACAAGCACGTTGCAATTGGGGCAGGCGGTTTCCTTATGAATACCAACCTAACCTACTGGCACGGGCCCTACGTTGTGAGCATCACGATCGCAGCCAGCCAGCCAACTGCCAACTTTCATAATGCTATGCTTTCTCTCGCGCGCGCAATCAACAATAAACTCTCTGGTCCCACAGCGGAACCGGCCAGCCTCCACCTGCTGCCTCCGGGTAAGGTGCCCTACTCCGAAATGTTTCAGCGCCGGGATGTAGGAGGCGAGCGGTTCCTTACTAACGGAGTTTCTGCAAGGTATTCCGCGGCTGGTGAGCAAGCTACTCTGTTTGTCTGTGAATACCGCTCACCATCGGCGGCATCATCCGCATACCATAATTATCTTTCATCAAGCAGCAAGCCATTTTCGCTGGCACCAGGAGCACATCCTGTCATACTTCGCGGTCTTGGCTCCTCTGCTTTTATGGTAAAAACCCGATTTACAGGTTCAGTAATCTCAGCACTTAAGGGCAAATACGTAGTCGGAATGTTCAAGGCTGCTAATGTAGTAGTAGCCAAAAAGCTCGTAACAAGCACATTAACGCATCTTCACTGATCACCGGACGCGTTGGGCGCCGCGGAGAAGGAACTTAGAGATATGGCTGACGAAAACAAACAGGGCAAATCCAGGCGACAGTTTTTGGAGGCTGCCGGTGGAACCGCTGTACTGGGTGGGCTATACGGCCTAACTTTCTTTCAGGGTGAGGGCTTCGCGTCACCCAAGAACATAAGACCCGCGCCCGGCTCACAACCTGGTATCCCCGATATCGCAGTTGTAGAGGGCAACCCTACCACATATGGAGATATAACCGAGCAGGCAGTTAACGCAGTTGGCGGTATAAGTCGCTTTGTAAAGAAGGGCGACAAGGTCGTCATTACGCCTAATATGGGCTGGATGCGTACACCAGACCAAGCAGCCACAACACACCCGGCTGTTATAAGGCGGTTGGTCCAGATGGTTCAGCAAGCCGGTGCGTCCCGCATAACCCTCATTGATTACGCTCTGGATGACTGGAAGCTTGCCTACCAGATTTGTGGTGCTAGGGATGCCGTAAAGGGCACCATGGCCAGCCTTCTTTCACCTGATCATCCAACAATGTATCGCAAGGTAGCCATCCAGAGTAAAGTACCCAACAAGACTACGGATGGTGCAGACTACGATCCCCGCCACCATTACGACCGCATAGAGCAGATGCTGCCACGAGACATTATTGAGGCAGACTGTTTCATCGTAAATCCCGTCGTCAAAGACCATGAGGCGGCAGTGATAACCATTGCGATGAAGAAGCTGATGGGCTGCATATGGAACCGAAAAGACTACCATCGTTATGGTCTTCATCCTTGTATTGCAGAACTTAACATGTACCTTCGTCCCACCCTCATCGTAACCGACGCAACGCGTGCCCTGCAAACAAGGGGTCCCAAGGGCCCCGGAATTGTGACAACGCCCAACAAGGTGTTGGCCGGCACCGATCCTGTGGCCATGGACTCATATTGCTGCCAGTTCCTCACTGTGAATGGGGTTACTCCTGACCAGGTACCGCACCTTATCATTGCAGACAGCCTGGGAAGAGGTAAGGTAGATACGAGCGGCCTAAACATTGAGGAGATCTAGCTGATTTGCGCATAGCCTACGGCATGCGAAAATGTTGCTGTAAAACGTGCCAGTTTCCGATAACCTGGTTATAAAGCCTCGTTTACAGGATACTGAACATGATTTTGAAAGAGATCGCTATAGAGCGGCTGCTTCCGGAGCCAAATTGCGCACTATTGCAGCTGGATACTGACAACGGCCTCGCTCCGTTGGCTGCAAGCCTCGACCAACAGGGTCTTCTGCAGCCTATCGCAGTTGGCGAACTGCCTGATGGGACCCTTCGCGTAATTGCCGGGCACAGGCGATTGGGTGCGGCGCAATTACTGCAATGGCAGACCATTACGTGCACTGTACGCTATGTTTGCGATGAGTCGGAAATTGTAGCACTAGCGGCCTCCGAAAACCTGCATCGCCGAAGCCCTTCTGCTATTCATAATAGTAGAACGATGCAGGCGCTAGTCAGCCAACTAGGGTCTGCATCCGCTGTTGCGGCAGAGTTGGGCTTCAGTCGCAGCAAGGTAATGCGCTTTCTTCGTGCGGCTCGTGCGGTCGCATTACCGGTGTCCACTACGGTATCCGAACCGGGTGAACCGTGCAGCCAGGTAGGTAGCGACACTCGCGGTACTGCGGAACATGATCGCAGTGAACTGGTTGAGTTGCACATTGCGGTGGTGCGGCAGACAGTAACCAGGACGGATGACAGCGAAGGAGCGGATGGCACTTTTCGGTCAGCCGACCATGTTGGTTGCTACGAATGCAAAGGGCTTGCAACGTGCGAGTTTGTTCCCGAAGAGTTGCGCGAACCAATCAGGTTGATGATACACTCGTTTCAGGAGGCACGTTCAGTCTCCTGAGATGCTAAACGCCAGGAGACTGTTTCATGACAGATATACCTCAGGAATTTCCCGTCAGGCGCAGTTGTGGCGGCTGCGGATCTGGCTGCAGTTGTGGCTCTAAACCCAAGCCTGCAGAGCAACGGGTCAAACTTGCAGAGATCACTTCCTTCCGCAAAAAGAAGCCCGTGGCAGAAGCACTACCTGCCGAGGGAGTGTTGCTCGCAACCACGGGTACGATCTCTCCTTCGGACATTGGCGATGGGCCGTACGCCAGGTTCACATCAGAGCAGAAGCGCAAAATGCGCGAACAACCAGGCAACCGCAGCGCACACAATATTGTACGGGTTCGCCGTGCAGTGCAGGTCGCTACGTTCGTTCTCTTCTGTGTCCTATTTTTCCTGACAACGGCGACTCAGGAGAACAGTTATGGCATTAACAAAAACCTGTTCATGCTCATGGACTTTCTCAACACGCTGAAGAACGGAATTGCTTCCCACAAAATCGCTGTGTACGCCATTGGTCCTGGACTCTTCATCCTGTTGCTTACAATGTGGGGCGGTCGTATCTTTTGTGGATGGATCTGCCCCCTCGGTACTGCGATCGACATTTCTGATCGCTTCTTATACCGCAAAGGCAAACTGTTCTACACAAAGAAGCGAAGCGACACTAAACGGTTTCGAAACTGGAAGTACATCTACTTACTGCTAGGGCTGGGCGCGCTTACATTTGGCGTAGATATTCTAACCTTCGGCGACCCAATTTCACTCATAACACGTACATTTACTTTCTGTATCTTCCCGCCGCTGAGTTACGTATGGAACGGGCTGTTGAACGTTGCGGACTCTCACTACGTTCATGGAGGTTCGCTCCTCTACAGCCTTGGTTACAATATCGACAACCTTAGGTTGCCAACCGATCACTACTACAATGGCCTTGGCGTACTGCTTATTTTCGTTGGGCTTATTGGGCTGTCCGGTTTTCAGGAGCGGTTCTGGTGCCGCAATCTATGTCCGTACGGCGGTCTCCTCGCTCTCATCTCCCGTATCTCCTGGCTACGACATTACATCAAGATGGATGGCTGCATACACTGCAAGAAGTGTGAGTTTCAGTCTCGCATGGGCTGCTACGACAACCTGGACAAAAACGCCAAACAGGAGGCAATGCACAGCATTAGTGAGTGCATTCAGTGTTTCAGATGCGAAACTGTCTGTCCAACCGATGTCATTCAGATTCAGGCTCGCGTTCCGGCGAGTATCAAGGAAGCCCTCCGTATGGCACCGCATGGAACCGCACCACGACCGGAGCCTCAAACGGAGATTGACCTTGGCAAGCGGCGCGTGGTCTCTGCGTTGGGGGCTGGCGTACTGTGGGGCACGGTAACTCAGAGCTCACCAAGTGCCTACCAGGGAACTATAAGGCGCTACAACAAGAACAACAAGGCAATGCGGCCACCCGGTGCTCTGCCGGAGAGTCAGTTTCTTGCTGCGTGCACACGTTGCGCTGAGTGTATGAAGGTGTGCCCAACCAATGCGCTTCAACCTGCAACTTTCGAATTCGGCTTGCAGGGACTATGGACGCCCATTCTTGTTCCTGCAATTGGGCCCTGCGCTGAAAAGTGTACATCCTGCGGGGACGTGTGCCCCACGGGTGACATACGTCCATTTACGTGGCAGGATAAACGTTACAAGCTGAAGATGGGCCTTGCCAGCGTAGACCAATCGATTTGCGTTGCCTGGAATGGCGGGCGCGACTGCATTGTGTGTGCTGAAGTGTGCCCATACTCTGCGGTAGTATTCCGCGATACGTTCGATGACACGCTGCCCAAGGACCCCACTCTCCCGATAGATCATGTAGACGCTACGGGCAAGGAAGACAACCGCGGACGCAAAAAACGAGTGCCAACCGTAGATGAACGGCTGTGCACAGGTTGCGGATTGTGTGAATACCACTGCCCTGTAATGCCTACCCATGCCATCGTCGTTTATACCTATCAGGAAGACCGCAACTTCAAGGAGCCGGCCGAGAAGTGGGACGACGGATTCTGGCGCGGCAACTGGGATGCACGCAAGGATGTTGGCAAGGACGCACAGTATGCCTCAACCAAAGAGGAACTCGCTAAACACATCGCGCTAGATGGACCAAGCGGAGGAAACGGCAGCTCCTCCGGCGCAGCATACAACCCCGATCCCACCGCCTCGCAGTAATTGTTAAGACAGCCACACTGCGTCAAACATGGCGCTGTGTGGCTGTCTCTTTGTCACATTCCTGGCGGCCGCAATCACCTACCTGTAAACGTCCTACCTATAATCTTGCTCTTACAGCCCGGTGCTGCAGGCATGCATCTTACAACGCACTGCAGTAAGGCGAGGGTATACCATCTTCTGTTGTTCACACATGGTGGTTTCTAGTGCCCTGTTTCACTTACAATTCCGGTGTAAGTAACGCACCTTATCCCCATTCTTAGTTGGGTTCGGCTCCCATGTGGCAGTACGTTGGCCTCGTTTGGTACCTCAGCTATGGGATAAACTTCGGTAACGTTCCATCTGTCGGACCACTGAATTCACCATGGCAGTTACAAGCAGGCTAAATCTCGCTGTAAAGGCTGCTCGTACAACACCTAACACCAAAACAACTTGCGTTGCCATTCGCTAAACTGTTGCCTACATCACCTGGGAGGACTGTTGACAACTGGCCAGGAACTGCCCGGTTAGGGTGTTACTTTGCTTAGCGAGATCGACGGGCCGCCCCTGAAACTGTACAGTTCCACCGTCCTGGCCGGCTCCGGGTCCCATGTCAATAACCCAGTCCGCCCTGGCAATAACATCCAGGTTGTGTTCAATCACAATGACCGTGGAACCTTCGGTAACCATCCTGTCGAACAGACCTATTAGAGTATCGACGTCGTTCATGTGCAGGCTCGTGGTTGGCTCGTCTAACACATACACATTGCCTTTCTTGCCAAGTTCAGCAGCGAGTTTAAGCCGTTGCCGTTCGCCTCCCGAAAGCGTGGAGAGCGGCTGCCCCAGTGTGAGATAGCCCAGGCCAACATCGTCGAGCCCCCGCAGGATTTTGGCAATGGCTGGCTCAACGAAAAAGTTAACGGCATCGGTAACGCTCATTTCGTAGACATCGCTAATCGATTTGCCACGTAGCAGGTGTTCCAGTACGGCGGGCAAAAATCGCCGACCATCGCAGGTCTCGCAGGTCGTTGCCATTGGATCGAGGTGAGCGAGGTCCGTGAATGTCACGCCCAAACCGTTACAGTCTGGGCAGGCTCCTTTTGAATTGGCAGAAAACAGCGAGGCCTCTACACCGTTCGCCTTCGCAAACGCTTTTCGTACATTATCCAGGATACCGGTGTACGTCGCCGTATTGGATCGGCGTGATCCACGGGCAAGGTTCTGGTCTATGACTATTATCTCGGGGTAAGTGCGAGCGAGGCATCCCAGGATTAGCGATGACTTGCCAGAACCAGCCACTCCCGAAACAGCGGTCAGCAAACCCGTAGGAATTTTGACCGATACATCCTGGAGATTGTTAAGGCATGCATTGTTGATCTGTAGTTCACCACTACGTTCGCGGACCTTCTCCTTAATTGGCTGATGCCTCTTCATGTGGTTACCTGTAAGCGTGGACGAAGCAAGTAATCCTCGAAAATCGCCCTGGTAAACTACTTCGCCACCGTGCGTGCCTGCAGAAGGTCCCATATCTACAACGTGGTCAGCAATAGCGATCATGTCGGGCTTGTGCTCCACAATGAGCACAGTGTTACCCTTATCCCGCAACTGTTGCATTAGCAGCGCAAGGCGCCCTACGTCGTGGGGATGAAGGCCAACGGAAGGTTCATCGAATACATAGGTTATGTCGGTAAGTGAGGAACCGAGATGACGCACCATTTTAACCCGTTGACTCTCACCGCCGGAGAGGCTGGAGCTTTCGCGGTCCAAGCTGAGATAACCCAGGCCGATGGTTACGAGATCCTCCAGACGACCGGCGAGTGCTGCAAGCATAGGACCAACCTGTGGTGCCGCGATAGTACGCACAAGCACCCCCAGGTCGCTCACCTGCATAGACGATAGTTGCGCAATGTTTTTTCCCACTACCGTACTTCCGAGAACCTCTCGATTAAGGCGCGTGCCATTACAGGCGGGGCAAACTTTTCGCGTGAATATTCGATCATATTGGGCACGGACATGCGGCTGCAACGCATCGGGATCTTTGCTTCCCAGCGAGCGGTTAAGGCGAGGTACGACCCCCTGATAAGTGAGGCTTATCTTCTCCAACTTGATTTTGCGCCCATCGTCTAGATAGAACAGATTAGTCCGCTCTTCTTCTGTAAAGTCTCTAATCGGCTTATCTGGATCAAACATTCCCGAGCGGGCATAGGGCGCCCAACCCCACCAACTGTCAACTTCAAAGCCCTTACAGAGAAGCGCCCCCTCATTAAGCGACTTACTCTCGTCGACTACACCCGCCTGCTGG
>JAJZFK010000060.1:8069-10188 GCA_021805405.1 bacterium | reverse complement strand
AGTTTTGGGTGGAATATGCGGTGACTGTGGGCAGTTCCTGCCTTTTGTACCCTCAAAAAGTGCCAGTATCTGTACGATTTGCAGTTGCGGAAGCCCCAATGCCACTTGTGTAAGCTGGACAACCCTCAAGACGCCGTCCTGGCAGGCGATGCTACAATCCCTTCCTCTAGGGGTAGGAATCCGCGCGGTGTTCAATACGGCCAACGACCCGTCGTCTGGGCTCAAGAATTTGTACATTAATCGCCACGAGGTTTTGCTACCGGTAACTGGCCTTGCAAACCTTACGTCGCCGCAGCTGCTCAAACTTGTGCAGCCAATTGGTGCAACCAGTGCCACATTGGTAGACGACGGTACGCGCCTTAAGTTGAATGTAAAGGGCGACTGGTCTGCGGCTGCCAGCAAAAAGCTCATCGATATCATCGAAAAGGTTGGCGGCAAGTTGGCCGAACCTGCGCCTGTAACAGCAGACACCAAGTAGCGGTACCCAAAGCATGCGCGTACAACCGCATTACGTTCGTAGTTTATGGTGGAGGCGGTTCAGATTTTACCTTGTGGCAGGTGGCAACTTTGGTTAATGACACCACGAAATCGCACTGTGCGAAATTAATTGCGAATCCTGGCAGATTAGAATGCATATTATAACTGGATGAAGATATCCATAAATCCGCCGCGCGGCGGACAACGTTAATTGCTCATTGGCGTAAAATAAACATGTAACTAACATTCGTTCAGGAGATAGTGATGAAAGCAGCAACATTTAACATCGCATCGGCGATTTTAGCGATATCAGGGTTGGCGGCTATCAGTTCGGCGGCGGTCGCAGGCAATATCACGTGGCAGCATGTAGGCGAGCTGGCTTCCGTGGTGAGCGTTACAGGTAACCAGGTGATGCTGGTTACAGCTAACCAGCCAACACCCGTTGCAACAGTTGTACAGCCCGCTACACAACTTGGCGGCATCTGCATAGACTGCGGGCAGTTTCTGCCTTTCACTCCCGCTAAGGCGGGTGCATCCTGCCAGATGTGCAGCTGCGGTAGCCCCAACGCCACGTGTGTTAGCTGGAATGAGCTCAAGAAACCCACCTGGCAGGCGATGCTGCAGTCACTACCAGCAGGTGTAGGGTTGCGCGCAGTATTCAACACACCTAACGATCCCTCTTCAGGTCTCAAGAGCCTATTTATAAACCGCCGACAGGTGCTACTTCCGGTAACAGGGCTGAACGCCCTCACTCCTCAGCAGCTTGTCGCACTGGTACGACCAGTTGGTGCCACTAGCGCGACACTGCTTGACGGCGGTACCCGCATGGAACTCAACCTTAAAAGCGACTGGACGACAAAAGCGAGTAAAACGCTTGCAGCAATTATACAGAAGGCAGGCGGCGCGGTTAACAGCCCGGTTATCCTTGCGCTTGCAAAATAGCAACCGTTAAACAGCTGCTACAACTCAATAGCGCTTCCGCTTCGCACACGACGAACGGAAGCGCTTTATTTATGCGTGTCTATTCCATGTAAATCATAGTTGTCACCCGCACAGTTGACAGGGAGACCTTAACTCCGCTAAAATGCACGTTATAAATGGTTCCTCAGGATGTCGTCCTTCAAAATGACCACGCAAACACCACACCTTGCAGTAAAAATGGCCAATATAACGCGATCGTTCCCTGGCGTGGTGGCAAACAGCGCAGTTAATCTCAATGTGGTTTCAGGAACCTTTCATGCTGTCATTGGCGAAAACGGAGCCGGTAAATCTACCCTGCTTAATATCCTGTTTGGGAAGTACCTTCCGGATAGCGGAACCATTGTTATCAACGATGAGGATGTTACTGGCAAGCTTCTAAGGCCAGCCGACAGTATCGAGCGAGGAGTTGGTCTGGTAAGCCAGCACTATTCGCTTGTTCCGGCGCTTTCGGTACTCGATAACCTCATGTTAGGCAGCGAATCGACGCCAGGAATTCTCAGCAGCAGGTCTGCTGCAGAACGTGCGAAGTCGTTTTTAAAGGAATTAGGGATAGCAGGTATCGATCTAAAAGCGCGAGCCGGCTCGCTCTCTGTAGCTGCACAGCAGAAGGTGGAGATCGTGAAGGCGCTCTACCGGGATGCCCGCATCCTGCTTCTGGATG
>JAJZFK010000060.1:0-8059 GCA_021805405.1 bacterium | reverse complement strand
ACTGGCTCCACAGGAGGCGGAGGCGCTGTTTCAACTGCTCGCGGCCCTAAAGAGCCGAGGCAGCACGATCGTTTTCGTTACCCATAAACTGCGCGAGGTGCTGCAGAATAGCGACTTCGTTACCGTACTGCGCGCTGGCAGAAACGCCGGTGATTACGTAACGAGCAAAACCAGCACAGATGAGCTGCTTGCAGCCATGCTGGGAAGCCGATTGGCACTTGAACCATCTGCAGGTGCAGCAGTTGTTATGAGCAACACAGAACCGCTGGCAGAGCTAAGGTCGTTATGCGTACAGAATCGGCGAGGCATTCAGGCAGTGCGCGGCGTTAATCTGCAGATGAACCGTGGCGAGATTGTAGGCATCGCAGGTGTTGACGGCAGCGGGCAGAGTGAGCTTGCAGAGGCCGTGGTTGGTATCATGAGAACCTCTGGCGGGCGTATCCACCTTGCGGATAAGGATATTACGGGTACTTCCGTGGCTGCACGGCTGCGTAATGGCATTGCGTACATCCCTGCCGACCGGCACAAATCAGCCCTGGTGCCCTCGTTTACTATTGGCGAGACCTACCTGCTGGGGCACGAAAGCAGTGCCGAATGGGGTGGGGGCGTGCTCATAAACTGGAAAAAAGCCTACGCTCATGCGTTAGCTATGCTAAAACGTTATGATGTGCGTGGAAGCTCGCGCGGCCCACTAGTTAGACTAAGCTCCCTCTCAGGTGGGAACCAGCAGAAGGTAATCGCGGCCCGAGCGCTAGAGAGCGGCCCGCGGCTCATTGTAGCCTGTCAGCCAACCCGTGGTCTGGACGTAGCGGCAACAAAGTTTGTACATAATGCGCTTCGCCAGGCAGCGGCTAATGGCGTGGGGGTACTGCTCTTCTCCCTGGACCTCGACGAGATATTCGAGATGTCGCACCGAATCGCGGTTATGTACAATGGTACGATTTCTGGTGTGCTAACGCGGCAGGAGGCGACAGCAGCAAATGTGGGCCTGCTTATGACGGGGGGCACATCGTGACGGCAGACACGGCCACCAACGCAAGCGATAACGAGGCGAAGAAAGCACTTTTGCGTGCGGTTTTGCGGCCCATAGGCGCTGTGAGCCTGGGCTTGCTGGTTGTCGCACTCTTTATTGGGCTCTCTGGTTATAACGTACCACAGGTCTTCTCATCCCTGTTCATAGGTGCCACGGGTCTTCAGCTTGCGCCGTTCAAGGTAGATCCATTTCCACTTGCGCAGTCGCTGGCCCAAACGGCGCCACTACTGTTCACGGGGGCAGCTATTGCCTTCGCGCTGCGCGCAGGGTTGTTCAACATAGGTGCACAGGGCCAGATGGTTGTTGGGGCGGTGGCCGCTGCCGTGGTGGGAATATGGAATCCCACGCTCTTTGGCCCCGTACACATTGCGCTGTGTCTGCTTGCGGGAGGATTAGGCGGCGGACTGCTAGGTGCGGTAGCGGGTCTGCTAAAGGCCTACAGGCATGTCCACGAAGTGCTTTCCACCATCATGCTCAACTATATTGCTGCCGATGCCGCAGATTACCTGGTAACCCATGGCCTTAAAGAGCGCCACAGTATGGCCCCGCAAACAGTCAAAATTGCGCAGGCAGCTTACCTGCACCCATTTGTTTCTGGCAGCGGATTAAATGCAGGCCTATTGGTCGCCATCGCGGCCGCTGTGGGGGCTTCGCTCATTGTAAAATACACTTCGCTGGGGTTTCGCATTCGCACCGTGGGCGAGAGCCATGATGCCGCCACAGCAGCAGGTTATAACGTTCCGTGGGTGCTAACAGTCACAATGTTTATTTCCGGGTTTCTTGCCGGGCTAGCAGGTGCGGTTCTCGTGCTGGGGCTGGAGCACCGGTATATTAAGGATATGACGGGAGAATACGGGTTCGACGGCATATCGGTCGCTCTGCTGGGTGGCGCAAGCAGCGTTGGCGTCACTGTAGCGGCTCTCTTCTTTGGCGGACTGACAAGTGGCGCTGGCTACATGAGTCTTCAGACCAATGTCCCTGATTCCATCGCGATTGTTGTGCAGGCGGTGGTCGTGTTGTTTGCTGGTGCACGAGCGGTGCCGTGGCGCGGTCGCCGTTTCGCGCGAGCGAACACACTGCTGTTTACAGGGGTTACAGGCCGTGAGGAGCCACCTGTTGAGTGAGATGATACAGTCGCTAATATGGGGAACCCTCTACTACGCAACACCGCTCACACTTGCAGCCATGGGCGGTGTGCTTAGCGAAAAGGCTGGTGTCGTGAATATTGCACTGGAAGGATTCATTCTTTCTGGTGCGTTTACAGGAGTTTGCGCTGCGGATATTACCTCACAGTATGGCGCGGTCATTTCTGGTATTGCTGGTGTTATTGCAGCCATCGTTGTGGGTGCGCTAATGGGGCTGTTGCACGCCTTCCTTACCCAGAAAACCAGGATGGACCACGTGGTTAGCGGCCTGGGCATAAACCTTCTCGCATCCGGAGCAACGCAGTATCTCTACCTTCACGTTTACCCGCAGGGCCTTACGGTAACGGGCATACCGCGCTGGATGTTTTTACTGGCAGCTGCGATACTGCCATTTGCTGTTCAGTGGTTACTCATCAGGACTCACTGGGGACTAAAGTTGCGCGCGGTGGGGGAGAGCCCGGAAGGTGCCTTCATGGCTGGTGTCTCCGCACTTCCTGTGCGCATAGCTGCGGTTACGCTTTCCGGCGTACTGGCAGCACTGGGCGGGGCGTACCTTTCACTCGCCGATGACCACAACTTTTCTACGGACGTATCCGCGGGTAAAGGGTACATTGCGCTGGCTGCAGTAATTTTTGGAAAATGGAACCCACTTGGAGCGACAGGTGGCGCGCTATTTTTCGGCTTCTTCTACGCCCTGCAGACGGAATTGCAGATACGGCATATTGAAGCGAACTTTCTGGGCATATCGTGGACCAACTCGTTCCTTCTGGATATGCTGCCATACGTAATGACGATAGTCGCACTTGCATCGGTCATTGGTCGTGCGGTACCTCCGGCTTCTCTGGGCAAGGAAGAACCAGCCGAATGATTGTCCTGGGAATAGATCCTGGCACTGCGATAACAGGATACGGGGTACTTTCCGCGACGCCCGGTAAGGTGGAATATGTTACCCACGGAGTGATTACGACGCCTGCAAAAATGGAGCTACCAAAACGGTATGAACTGCTATATGAAAACATTAGGCAGCTCATACAACTCTATAAGCCTGAGCACATTGCTACCGAGCGCCTGTTCTTCTCAAAGAACGTCAATACCGGGATCGCCGTCGGCGGATCCATTGGCGTCATTCTGTTAGCTGCTGCACAAGCCGGTTTGGAATGGAGCGAACATAGGCCGGCGGAGGTGAAGATGGCAGTCGTTGGCTACGGAGCGGCGGAAAAACACCAGGTGCAGTACATGGTGCAACAGTTGCTTAAGTTAACAGAACTGCCCAAGCCGGACGATGCCGCGGATGCACTTGCGATTGCGCTGTGCCATTGCCATACCGCCTGGTCGAGCCACCCTCGTTAGGTGCTCACACAAAATCGCCCGCCAGCCTGAAAAATAGCGGCTGACGGGCTGTTATATTGGAACTACTTGGAGGGTGTTGGATTTGTCTCCGGCCGCGGGTTAAAATCCGCAGGTATCCTGTTTACAATGCCCTTTGCATAGTCCGTCGGAAGCACGCCAACCTGGCGCAGACCGTAATGAAGCTCACTCGGCTGGGTTTCAATCAGTGATTGCGGAATCATCGCATACGAAGCAGGAAGTGGCGCAGCCGTTCCGGCGAGCCTGGCCGGGTCAAATGCGTTTAGCAGCCCGCTTACGAGCGGGTTAGCATCGGTTGGCCCCTCGTTCTTCAGTCCCTGTTTCAGGCCAATTGTGAGTCCGCGCTCTTCATCTGGTAACTTGGCGAGCGGTGTGAGTGAAAATAGTTCATCCGCCAGTCTCACTACCGAGCCTTGGTTTCCAACCTCATGGTCCACATAATTTACGCGGCTGTAGGGCGAGATCACCAGAAACGGAACTCGCGGGCCGTCCGTAAGGCGCTGCCCGTCTGGGCCCCGCGTAATGCCAGGCGGTGGTACGCTGTCGTAGTCGCCTTCCGAGTCGTCCCACGTAATCACGATAGCGCAATGTTTCCAGTAAGGGCTCGCTGCTATGCGGTTCACCGTTTCGCCCAGCATCGACTCGCTAATTCGTGAGTCGGAGTAACCGGGATGGTCATCGTCACCCAGGAAACTGGTTGCGGCCCGTCCGGTTTGGCACTCTGGTTTCATGCCCATGTTGTTAAGGTATCCACCCTTTACGTAGAAGATACCTCGTGCTAGCGAATGGGCAGAGAGCGCCTTATAGAAGTCGTCCAGGCCGTGAAGGTGCTTGCGCATGACAGGGTTATTTGCGATGTAACCAAAGTACTGAGGACCGTTATGGTGTGTTACATAGGAAGCAGTTGCGCCAGAGGCGTCCAGTGGACCCTCCGATGGGCTCTCCTGATCAAATCCTTCCTCAAACCAGCCCCAGTCTATTGCAGAACCACCATGTTTCTGCAGTGCCTTTATATCGTCCGCCACATCTCGAAGGTCCTCACCAGGAAGCGCATCATGTTTTGCCGAGGAAGCAGCTGTTCCGCGGGCAAGGCTCAACGGCAGGGAGGCGAACGTGAGGTTTATTTGGGGGTTTTTGTCGCGGCTGTCATACTTGGCATACGGCATTCTGTTTTTGGTAGTGGTATCTACTGCGGAACCCCAAAACGGGTTATGATCATCTGTTACCGGTACTCCGCGTCCACCGCTCAGCTTGCCCTTTGCCTCGTTGGGATGCAGCATCCACTGGGTAACACCAGTTTGCGCTGCAATAATTGCCAGGTTTCCCGGGGTAGAGGGGCCGGTAATCTGCTGAAAAATGTGGTCGCACAGCACAAATCGGTTGGCGTAGCGCCACAAAAATGGAATGGTGTCGCCATCTTCGTACGCCATAGCCAACTCGCCCATCTGTTTGGCACGCAGAGAGGGATTACCAGTTGGCGAGAACCGCCGCTCCTCCGTAAAGGCAAACCTGTTCATAAGCGGCCGGCCATCCTGCACGTTGATCTTGGCGACAATAGAGCCGTGCGAATGGTCAATGTCATCGGTGTCGGCAGCCTGCTGTGCCGGCCCAATGCGGAATGGATGAATGAGCGACGTGCTTCCGTCTGTGTTGAGAATTAGCTGGTTGAAACCTGGCGTTATGTTGCCTGGCTGGGAAAATAGACCGTCCGCTCCTGGAAAGGTGCCAAAGTAGGAGTCGAAGGACCGATTCTCCTGGTAAATCACAAACACGTACTTCACGTTTTTTCGCATAAGAGCGAGTAGTTTTGTTTGTGAAAGTGCGGGTTCCCGGTGTACTGCGCTCTTCATCCGCAGCATTGTCGTGTCTGGAGTTACTTTCAGCGTCGGTGCTGCCGCGTGGGCGGCAAACTGGCTGGCAGCTACCGTAATGGCGGCAGCTCCAGTGAGACGCGACCGTTTCGTCATGGCGTGTCCTCAAAATTTAGTTTGGCTGGCTCGAAATGCCAACCTTCAGGAATGAGTTTACACCACATTCGTGTTAAGAAACTGTTAATCATGCCGTCACCATTACAGGAGGTATCTTGTACCTGTGTGGGGAATAATTTAGCATGCTGAGTAACGGAGGTGAGTATTGAAGATTGGAATAAACCGCTGGACAATGCCCGGTATGTGGTCTGCGGCGCAGTGCATTCAGGCGGCTGCCGACAACGGTTTTGATACGCTGGAGCTTAACCTGGAGGAGAGCGGCGATGTTCGCAGGGGTATGACCGAACACGAGGCCAACGAACTACGAAAACTTGCAAACGATACGGGCGTTGGGCTCCCCTCCGTTTCCTGCGGCCTTGGCTGGAAGTACCCGATGTCGTCGCCGGATGACGCGGTACAGAAAGAAGGCATTGCGGTGGTGAAGCAGCTCCTTCAGACCGCAGCCTGGCTAGGTGCAGACACAGTGCTGGTGGTACCCGGCATGGTGACAGACTCCGTTGCGTATGATGTTGCGTATGAGCGTTCCCAATCGGCTTTGCGGCAGCTTATACCTGTGGCAGAGGACCTTGGTGTTTGCATTGGTATAGAGAATGTATGGAACCGGTTCCTGCTCTCCCCGTTGGAGTTTGCGCGTTACATCGACGAACTGGGCAGCTCATCACTTGGTGCTTACTTCGATGTGGGAAACGTGCTCGTGACAGGTTATCCCGACCAGTGGATCCGCATACTTGGTACGCGTATTCGCAAAGTGCATGTAAAGGACTTCAAGACTGGGATAGGCAATATATCGGGTTTTTGTAACGTTTTGAACGGTGATGTGCCATGGGCACGCACACTCGCTGCACTAAACGCGCTAGGCTATGACGGCCCTGTTACTGCCGAGGTTGAGGGTTATCATGTCTACCCTGAGCTCGGTCTGCGGCACATTGCACAAACTCTAGATGCGGTTTTTAAGCCAACTAGGCCCTAGTATCGCAGACGTAAAGGTACGGGCAGGTTGCACATTTCATTTCGTTTGGCTGAGGTTGGAAAGTTTCGACGGTGGGTGCCAGAATATGTTCTGCTATCGCCGTCAACTTTTCCAGCCTGTTGGTGCCGTGCTTCGTCCACTTCTTGGGTTTGCCAGGTGCATCCTCGCGGAGGTTTACATATCTGGCTACCACGTCCTTTACAGGTAAACCTGTGAATTGTGATACAGCGTACTGCAACATCATGTGGGCATTATCTTGGCTTTCAGGGCTGGGTACGGACATGTCTATATGCCACACCTCTGCCCGAATACCGGGTTCAAACCAGCCTATAGTAACGGGTACAGTAATCGCTAAACCTCCGATGTCGACGGAAATAGGCTCGCTTAGTATCTGTCCACTGGGGGGCTGCAGATTGGCGAGAGTCTTATCCATATCGCGGGCGGCTGCCAACAGGTAACGCTGCATAGAGGTACTACCGTTCGGTCGCGAGGAACAGTCGGCTGCGTACAGCTCGGCAATCGAGTTGCAAGGGGAATCACGAGCCCCCCAGCTAAGCAAACCAATTCGCATAGCGTTCCATAGTTCACGGTATTCTGAGGTTGTCCGTTTCGTCGGAAGTTTCACCAGGTGTGCGTATGCAAACCTGCGTGGGCACTTTTCAAACTGTTCCAAAGCGCGTAGCCCGACCCCGTTTCCGTGTGGGACCGGGACTGCCCATCCAGAACGGGTATCAAGTATTATCGGCTCATCCAACCAATCGGCGGTGCGGTCGGTCAGAATGCCACTAAGTGGAGCGATGTGGTGGCATGGCGCAATGGGCTGTTCGCACCGGGAGCGGTAAGAAATCGGCGATAGTAGAATCACTGCGTCCCTGGCTCGTGATACTGCAACGTAGAAAAGCTTGCTTAAGTTGTCCTCGAACCGAAGCTCCTTTGGCACCTGTACCATGGCGGTGTTATGCGGCGTAGAGAACTGCTTTTCGTTGAGATTCGGCACGTAGACCACGTCAAACTCCAGGCCTTTAGCCTGGTGAATCGTCATAATGTTCAGTACATCGCCATCCGGTTGAACGGGGGATGCCGGGCTTGAGGCGTCCGCGCCGTCAAGAATCATAATGCGTGCCTGGAGCAGAAAGTCCTTACGCTGTTCGGTTGCAGACATACCGGTCTCCACATTGTGCGCTGCGGCGGCGATCTGCAACAAGGCTTTTACAGCAGTGCAGGACGGTAAAACATGCTGGGTCGGGCCGGAAAGAAGCCGAGCAATGAACTGACGCTGATCAACGATGAACCGTGCGAGGAAGTGCCAGGTGCCCATACCATCAAGGCGTTCGCACGTTACTGCCAAGCTATTAGCAATTGCGCTTGTATCCGCGCTCAACAAGTAGCCCTCGTCATGGCTGTCTCCGTCCGCGTGGAGAGAGCGAGCCCTGATTATCGCATGCTCGGCGGCCTGCAACGATTCATCGCCTAGTGCGCAATCGTATAGCCCAACTGCTGCCCTAACCGAAGAAAGCTGCCCAACGGAAAGTTCTAGCAGCGCCATGAGCTGGCG
>JAJZFK010000287.1 GCA_021805405.1 bacterium | reverse complement strand
ACAAGGGCCGCAATGGCATGGCCAGTACTTTTCTTACCCGGTTGAGAATTGGGTCACGTCTGGTAGATGCCAAGGGCATCGCACGTCTGTATGAGGGGCAGCGTATACGGCTTAGGGATTTTGCGCTCATACTACTGGCTGCGGCGTGTCCAATTGTCGCTGTGATATTCATTACGAATCCCGGACGCGCCATTTTGCAATTTGTAGAAGTTTGGCTGCGCTACCACTTTCACTGAATCGTACGGAACAGTTGGGGAGATAATTTTGGGACCAGGTTTCAAATATCACGTAGCCACGATTGCTGCCATCTTCTTTGCGCTCGCCGTGGGGCTTGTGGTTGGTAGCCTTACGGTATCACCTAGGCTGGTTCATGGGTATGAGGGTGCGCTAAAAGGTCTTCGCACAACCCTTAATCAGGATATAACCGAAAAGAGTGATCAGGTATCGCGCTATAAGACTGGCCTCCACGCTATTCTTCCGGTAGCTCTTAAGCACAAGTTGAGCAATGCCAATGTAGTCGTGGTAGTGACGGGCCACTATTCCGACACCCTAACTTCTGTGGATGATGCGCTTCAAATGGCGGGTGCACATATCGTAGGAGCCATTACTATGGGGGAACCAATGATTGGGCAGGGGCAGGAGCTAAAGGACGCAATAACCCAGCTGCACTCGCTCTACCCGGCGGCCCCGCAGACGGTTGCGGGGATTATTGCCCGCTTTGGGCGGGCACTGGCCTACGGCGATGACCCACAAACTGGTATAATTGCGGCTATGCAAAAAGCTGGGCTAGTAGATACCTCTAATGGTGGGTATGATGGAACGCCCGCAAAATATGTCGTTATACTGGGTGGGAGCCGGGGACTTCACCCGGATAGAGTTCAGGATCTGGATATACCTATCATACAGGATTTGAAAGAGATAAACGTTCGCGTTGTTGTGGGTGAACCAGCCGATGCAGCGCAATCCGACGTGCCAACCTATCAGGCAGGTAACATCGACGTTACTACCGTGGACGATGTAGATAAGCCCCTTGGCCAGTTCAGCCTCGTCTACGGTCTATTAGGTGCTAGCAATAATTATGGTGAAAAGCAGTCGGCACACGCACTCACGCCAACGCCTGCCACACCGGAACAACAGAGTACAGTTTCACAATGATGATATCGGTTGTAGTGCCCGCTTATAACGAGCATGAGCGAATTGAAAAGACCCTTGCCGGCATTGCCGCGCTGCCATTTGAGACCGAAGTGATCGTGGTGGATGACGGCTCGCGCGATGATACCGCAGAAATTGCCGAGCGGTGTGGTGCAGATACCGTCTTGCGGGTGCCGCATGGTGGCAAAGGGCGCGCGCTACAGGTTGGTTGTAAGGTTGCGCAGGGCACCGTACTACTGCTGCTTGATGCAGACCTAGGGGACTCTGCGGCCCATGCGGGTGCGCTGGTAACTCCACTTATTGACGGTGCCGCGGATATGACAATCGCAGTTTTACCGGCTGGCAGCAAAAAGGGCGGTGGAATGGGCCTTGTGGTCCGGCTGGCGCGGCTAGGTATTCGTCTCTACACAGGCAGGTATACACAGGCGCCGCTCAGCGGGCAGCGCGCCATTAAGCGTGAGTTGTTAGACGGCATTGGTGGATTTGCCGAAGGTTGGGGTGCCGAAGCAGCGCTAACCATCCTGGCACTAACCGCAAACTTCCGTGTGCTTGAGGTGGAATGTGACCTTAAGCACCGCATTACCGGGAGATCTATAGGCGATATTCTTCACAGATTATCCCAGTTTAAGGATGTCTTTGTTACACTGGTGGGGCTTCGTGCGCGGGTGCGGGCAGTAAAGCTAACCGGGGCTTCACGATGATACGCTGGCTACCCTCTATTGTCGGTATACTGCTGCTTGTGTTTCTTATGAGCGGCGTTGAAACTCTGTTGCTGAAATACCACGTAGTTAAACCCAATTTCAAGGGCAAAATTATCGTTCAGAGCTACGGGTTGGTAACTCAGTTGTGGTCGCTAGCAATATACGCGCTATTAATGCTACTTTTTGAACAGGCACGGCACCTGCTGCCGGTTTGGGCACTTACTGTCTGCTCGTTTGGAGCGTTGGGCTTCCTGGATGACGTGTGGGGTGGAGCGGAGAGCAGAGGGTTTCGTGGGCATTTGCGGGCGCTGTTAAAGCAGCATAAGGTTACTACCGGTATCGTTAAGGCTGTGGGCGGCTTGGCAACGGGTGTAATTGCAGGTTTCATGTTGTGGCCATCGGTACCACTTAGAGCGCTCATGTGTGGCCTCGAAATTGCGTTGTGTGCTAATTTCTTCAACCTGCTCGATCTACGGCCGGGCAGATCGGGTGCTATCTTTTTGCTCGCAGCAATATTACTTGCAGCCGTAGCGCATGCGGCATGGCCGTTGTGGATAGTAATAATTCCCGCGTGGGCAGTTTGGCTGCGCGACTCCAGTGCGCAGGTAATGATGGGCGATTGTGGTGCCAACCTCATTGGTGCCTCGCTAGGCC
>JAJZFK010000026.1 GCA_021805405.1 bacterium | reverse complement strand
CATCTCTTTTTCACAATAATTGCACCGCTGGTAGTTTGCACTACCAACTGGTGAGGTTGACCATTGTTGGTTACGGAGGCAGGCAGCTCCAGGTTGCCACTATCTGTGCGCGCATTTACGCCGCCGGTATACGCCTCACCCAAATCTAGCGCAATACTCCCACTGTATGATCGTATAGACGAGCCGATTCCTGGCTTAAGGTCGGGATCATTTATAAGAATATCACCACTTGTCGTTGTTGCGGTCACCACGCGTGCATCGCCGTGGTAGCCAATTCTGCCACTGTAGCTTGTTAGGGCAGCGGAAATCGGGATGGTGGATCTACCAGTCGCAACAAAGATGTTGCCGCTTGATGTTCTAACGATCAGATTACCAGTTGGGTGCGCAATTCTGATACCTATAGCTCCACTGTAAGACTTGGCGCTCAAATCGCCGCTCTTAAGGTTCAGATGCACGTCGCCGCTAGTAGTATCAACATGTACGCCACCAGTCGTTCCCGATACTTTCACCTTGCCGGAATCGGAATGCACCGCAACCATCATGAAAGCGGGCACCCGGACATCAAGATCTATTCTACCTTGAGTATCGATTGGCAGCCCATTGGTGTCACACTGGAGACGCAATGTCCTCCCGGACCGTGACATAACAACGTGCATAAGCGCCAACAATGGAGTAGAGCCCTGCGATGCGTTGCCAACGAGTTTTCTATCAACTTTAACAACTATATGTGAGCTGTCTGGCCCTGCAGCAACCACGGTGCGGCCCCAGGTATTACGTGTTTCAACAGATTTAAGGTTTGCCGCGTTGATTGTTAAAGTTGTGCGAGCATCGCGATTTGTAGTAAATTGGGTGCTCGAACGTTGCCTGCTGGAGATGTGAACTTCCACGGTGGCAACCGCATGACTAGTGAGATAGGTTATGCTTCCCCACGCCAAGACACCCACAAGCCCACAGAGAACGCCAATCTCTGCGGGGTGCAAGTTGTACACATTGTTTCGAAATCGAAAATTCATGGGTTACCTCGCTGGCTAAAATGGGCAGAGCCAATAATCCTGGCGTTTGACGCTAAATTCGCCGAACCACCACGATACTACCTTAAGGGTAACTGCCCTACTCCAAACCGCGAAAAGAGCGCGGAGCCGCAGCCTACTAATGCAAACACCAGCTGTACCGTGAGCGCGACACCACCCATTCCCAATGCACCCAGTAAAAGGTTAAAACCCAGAGAGAGCGTTAGGCCACGGGAAGCATTTTTAAACCACGTGGATGCAGTGGGCGCAGTGTGGCCAAGTTGAGCACCGAGCGTAGCCATGGCACAAACCCAGCCGTAAGCCAGAAATAGCAGCAACGCGCCACCGGCAGCGGCCTTCAGCGGGATGAAAAGGAGACCAATTGGCAGATGAGACAAAATGATTGATACCCAGAAGACAACTTTTAACCCCAATGCAGCTGCACCACCTACCAAACAGTATACTAACGGACGTCGGCGAACGTTTATGCTAACGTTGCGAGCCGCACGCGCTGCCACAGAAAAAATTAAACCTGCGAACCCCAAGCCCAGCATCCAAAGTACCAGCTGCCCACCCATGAACTCGCCGTATCCAACGCCATGATGAACGGCCTCATTCCCTAGTGACGCCGACGTTGTTGCGGCGTATGCGGTCATTCCTCCTGCGTTATAGGACTCTGAGCCATAAGAGTGCATCTGCAACCTTGGACCCGCAAACGCAGGCACTGATATTACCGCAGCCAGCATGATAGTGGTAATTAGAAGGTTAGAGATCCGAAACATCATTTTGGGCATCAAATTCCTGTGTACCCCGGTATGCGCCGTCGCATGCTCCACGCCGCCACAGTCACCAGCAATGCATCTAGTACATATCCTGCGAGCAGCGGCGAACTACCAGCAACCGCGGCACCCGCTCCGCTTGCGATGTTGATAAGTACGAAGGCAGCAAGGTTAACAACCCAGCCAATAACCGGTATATCAGCCGTAAACTGACCAACTTGGTGAATTGCTTGCCGCGCGAATTCAAAGTTTACTCCCATGGCTGTACGGCACCAGGGCATCGCAAGTATGCTAACTACTACAAGGAGGGAAATAATCGTTGAGCGCAAATTGATTGCACGTGATTTGGAACTGGTAGAGGAGTTAAGAGCTGTTTTCTCCGCGGCAGCTACGGTTATAATGCGGTTGGTAGATTGATCCGTGGCGTTCGGTTGTGATCGCTGTTCATTGCCAGGCTCCGCAACGAGCATAACCTTGAGCGAGCGCGACTCAATTTCGTCGTGCACTCTCGCCGCAAAGTCAACAGGCGGGTCAAGCAGTGCCAGCGACTCAATAGACGCCACTACTTGCTGCATCCGC
Organism: bacterium; assembly: GCA_021805405.1. Taxonomy (GTDB): domain Bacteria; phylum Armatimonadota; class Chthonomonadetes; order Chthonomonadales; family Chthonomonadaceae; genus JAJZFK01. Next base: position 7,926 of record JAJZFK010000026.1, on the reverse strand, counting down.
ATATATTCCTGCTTACAGGTCTGGCATACCGCCATGTGACCATGCAGCGCAATGGCCTCATCGGGCCGCACGCTGCCGTCATCCTCTAGCAGATCGGGAAAGCGAGAGCGCACTCCCACGCAAAGACTACCTAGCTGCTCGGTACGAGCAAGCGGTTGATACCTCGGCGCGCTCTGGGCATCCTGCCTATTAGGTTCAAATCGATTTTCCATCGTTTATCACTTCCAAAAGCGGGCCCAAACGTTCCCGCAGCATCTCCCTGGCACGAAATAGATGTGTTTTCACCGTGCCAGACGGCATATCTAACTGCTCTGCAATATCGTCTACCCCAAGGCCCTGAAGGTGGCGCATCACTACAACCACCCGGTATCTTTCGGGCAGGTTCATAACCTCGCGCTGCACTACATTCTGCGTATCGGCAAGACACGCAGCACTTTCAGGTGCCTGTAGGCGGTCGTCCGCAACTGGCTCACGTCCTTCTGACCGTTCAACATCGAGCGACAAGGTCGCCTTCTTCTGTCGTGACCTCATAAGATCGATGCAGAGGTTAGATGCAATTTTGTAGAGCCAAGTTAGAAAGCTGGCATCCTGGCGAAAGGACCCAAGAGCTCCATAAGCTCGCAAAAACGTATCCTGTGTCAGGTCACATGCATCGTCTGCATTGCCCAACATTCTATACACCAGGCTGTAAACCTGGCGCTGATATTTTCGCATCAGGCAGTCGTAGGCTGAGGTTTTGCCTGCCAGCGTCTGCCGCACGAGTTCTGCGTCTTCGTTTTCCACCAGCGTGATCGTCCTGATATCCCCCTCTTCGCCAGTACCGTTCACAATCATTACGGAAGCGGTTGCGACGAGGTTTCACACATTGGCGGCCATTTTGACTAATATTGGGTACCAAAAGTTTGGGCAGGCCGTTGTGCCTGCCCAAAGAATACCTCTAACTTAATTAAAACAACCAGTGCTACATCTTGTGATGAACTGGCTTAAGGTATTTGTTTAGGTCAGGCGGGAGAAGGACGGCATTGATAACATGAATAACACCGTTGGTGCACTCTATGTCGGTTTTAATCACTTTAGCACGATCTACGTAGACGCCTTGGCTATTATGATGCACAATTATCGGCGTTCCTTCTACCGTCTTTACCTTCGCGCCATTCTTCAGCTTGAGTACCGCCGCGGCATCTACCTTGCCCGGTAGAACATGGTAGGTGAGTATGGCTACAAGCGCCTTCTTGTTGGCAACGACCGCACTGAACTTCTTTTCGCCCACCTTCTTCTCCAGCGCCCTAAATGCAGCGTTGGTAGGAGCAAACACGGTGAATGGTCCCGCGCTCTTAAGCGTTTCAACAAGGCCGGCCGCCTTGATGGCACTTACCAGGGTGCTGAAGTGCTTGTTACCTGCCGCGGTAGTTACTATGTCACTATCAGCCCTTACTACAGTCGCGCTAAAACCCATTGAAGCGGCCAGTGCCGCCAAAAGTGCAAATCTCGCAATTCGGTTCATAAACTACCCATCCTTATCCCAATGATCTAACATCTAATGTTTCTTGACATTTTGATGCCCTGATAACCTGCTGGCGTTGCCGCCACTATTGTTACGCGTACAATATATCATCGGTTCCTGATGTATTCCTTCCGTTACAGTTTTGCGCCCAGGACAAGGAAGAGGCCCAGAATAGCAAGAACCACTCCTGCTACTCCCTCAGCGCGCTCGGCAAACCTTGCCGACAGGCGGCCACCCAGGTAAAGGCCCACCATCGTGACGACAAATGCCTGCGCGGCAATTACCAGTGGCAGCCACTTATGCGCTGCACCTGTTAGCCCGGCACCAAACCCAGCTGCCAATTCGTCCAGGCTTATGCCAACTCCAGCACCTACCAGACCCAGACCGTGCAAGTTAGCCGCGCTAGTTGCCCTCTCTTCAGCCTCTTCCTGAAGTTCCTCAAGTGATTCATTCCACTCGGAGGCGGCCTCCCTAATCATTAATGCACCCACGATCAGCAGCACAATCCCTGCTGCGCGGCCCGCCCATTCGCCAATAAAACTGGATGCCGCACCACCAAGCAGAATTCCAAGCACTGGCATCAGTCCCTCAAAAAGGGCAAAAATGAGCCCCACACGCAGCCAACGCTCGCGCCTTAGCCCACCAGCACCCAGACCCACGGATACTGCCAGGGTGTCTATCCCCAGCGAAAGCACGACGAGAATCAACCACATAGTCATCTTCCCTTACCAATACTTGCTGCTGCCTGCGGCCCGTTTTGGATGCCTGCACGGCGCAATTTAAAAGCCTATGGTTTTACGCAATGGTTATACCACCAACGTAAAATTTCGGGGTCACGATTTGCTTTAAGCAGGATTCTAAACACTATACGGCTAACCTCGTGGTATTAACCAAATTTGAGGAACTATGCAAGCTTTTGGTGATTTATTGCGCAAACTGGTAAGGTCCCGCGAATCGGGGGTGTTGGCGTTTCTACTTCTGGCGTTCGCTGTAGCCGCTGTGCTCGCACCGCGCTTTTACTCCCTTCAAAACCTGCGCAACCTGTTGCTAGATACTCCCCTCGTTGTTACCGTGGGCATGGGTATGACGGCTGTTATTGTCTGCCGCCAAATCGACCTGTCGGTAGGGTCCATCGTTGCAGTAAGCGGCATGGTGGTTGGCGAACTGTATCGCGCACATCCTGGCCTTCCCACGCCGGTTGCCATGGCGGCGGGCGTAGCTGTTGGAGTACTACTAGGTATGGGCAACGCATTGCTTGTTACCTACCTTAAAGTGCCCTCCATCATTACCACGCTTGGCACAATGAGTATCTACCGCGGCCTTGCATTTGTCATTGGGCATGGCAACCAGATCAACCCGAACGACTTGCCGGCACGTCTGGTATCGCTATCCATCACCTCACCCATTGGTGTACCGTTCCTCGCCCTGTTCGCGCTCCTCATATTTGTAGCAACGCACATCTTCTTAAGCCGTTCACGGTGGGGAAGGGCCGTGTATGCAACTGGCGGCAACCCCGATGCAGCCCGGTTAAGCGGCCTTTCAACCAATGGTATCATAGCCGGCTCATTCATTACCTGCGGGGCACTGGCGGGGCTGGCGGGAATTATGTACGCCAGCAGATTTGGCTTTGTAAACCCTGCGCAAACCGGCACTGGTTTTGAACTGCAAGTAATTGCTGCAACAGTTATAGGCGGTACACAGGTAACAGGCGGAAGCGGTACTGCAGTGGGTACCCTTTTAGGGTGCATCCTTCTGGCGGCTATTGTGAACATCCTTACAGTAGCTCACCTCTCCGGCCGATGGCAGCTTGCAGCATATGGAGCAATCATCCTTGTAGCGATCGTCGCCGACAGCGCCGGTCGAAGGCAGCGTGTAACGGTGGCCGCATGAAGCTAAAAGGTATCCGCTGGTCGCATCAGTTCACCCTGCTGCTCCTTATCGCTGTTGCATTTCTGGTTTCTGTTCATATGTCGCGCCACTTTCTGGATCCGGCATATCTGTTGACGGCCACCACGAACTTTGTGGAGACCGGCTTGATGGCGCTAGCTATGACATTTGTGATTCTGCTGGGTGAAATTGACCTATCAGTAGCCTCAAACCTCGCGCTAACTGCTGCGTTATCCGGCGTACTCTGGGCTCATTTCGGCTGGCCGTTACCGGTTGCGTGCATGGTAGGTCTTGTGGTATCTGCCGTGGCGGGGCTGGCAAACGGACTGCTGGTTACCCGACTAAAGCTACCATCGCTCACTGTTACGTTAGGATCTATGGCGCTTTTGCGAGGCGCGGCGCAGGTACTCATTGGCAATCAGTCGATTACAGGTTTTCCCGACTGGTTTGCGGGCGTCGACCAGCGCGTGGTGGGGCCGTTTCCTGCAATTACATTGCTGCTCCTAGTAGCCGCAGTTGCGTGGTGGGCAGTACTTACCCGCACAATTCGAGGGCGAATGACACAGGCTACTGGTGCCAACCGCGCAGCGGCACGCCTTAGCGGAATCTCGGTAGAAGCTATCACGGTTCGGGTTTTTATGGTATCTGGCCTTATGGCAGGTTTCTGCGGCCTCATCATGATGTCACGCGTGGGTGCTGCCCGGTGGGACATGGCGCAAGGCCGCGAACTGGATGTTATTACTGCTGTCGTCCTTGGAGGCACCGATATCGCCGGAGGGGAAGCTTCTATTCCTGGTACCATGCTTGCGCTCATCCTGATAGCAGTCATGCGCACGGGGATGGGGCTTGCCGAAATCAACCCAGAAACGCAGCATGTTGCAGTCGGAATTCTGCTGGCAGCATCTATCGCTATCCCAAACCTTTTGAGAATGCGAAACGGACAGAAAGCCCAGCCAGCCAAATAATGTTAGAGGAGATTTTTGGCACAATGTCACTCAACCGAATGGTAATTGCCGCCGCTGCAGCAGCAGCCATGACGGCATTCCTATGGGGCTGTAAACCTAAAACTACCGCTGTTACGGTCGCGGCGCCGGTAACAGGTACGGTACGCGTCTGTTATATTCCCAAGAATACAGGTAACCCTTACTTCGATGCTGTTAACAACGGTTTTACGCAGGCAAGCAGCGCCTTGCACTTTAAATACACCGAGCAAGCTCCCGCCACCGCAGACGCAACGGATCAAATTCCGATTATTCAACAGCAGGTGCAGGATGGCGTAAATGTCATCGCCATTTCGCCTAACAGTCCCGAAGCGCTGGACCCTGCCATTCGTGCTGCCGAACAACATGGAGTGCGCGTGATAACAATAGACGCCGACCTTACTGGAAGCGAACAGTTGCGCTCGGCCTGCGTACTTCCCACGGACTTCAATAAACTGGGTGCCAGCCAGATAGAGCTAATAGGCAGCCTTATGGGGTACACCGGTGACTTCGCAATCCTAAGTGCTACCACGGATGCGCCTAACCAGAATGCCTGGATTGCGGGAATGAAGGTTGCGCTAAAGCTGCCAAAGTACGCTGGCATGCATCTGGTAGAAATCGCCTATGGGAACGATGATCCGCAGAAGAGCCTGTTGGAGGCTCAGAGCCTTATGACCAAGTACCCCCACCTTAAAGGCATTCTTTCGCCAACGACCGTGGGCATTGCTGCTGCAGCACAGGCCGTGGAAACAGGTGGTGCTGCTGGCAAAGTGCAGGTTACAGGGCTTGGCACACCCAACCAGATGCGCCGGTTTGTGCTGGATGGCACGGTTAAGAAGTTTGCCCTGTGGGACCCGGCACAGATGGGATATACCGCAGGGTACCTGGCCTACGGACTTGCTCGCGGCACTATTCACCCTGCAGCTGGGGTGAGCTTTACTGCAGGGACCGAGGGAATCCGCGTTTTTGGCACCAATAACGTAATCAGCAACGGTCCCCTTATGGTGTTCAACAAGAGCAATATAGGGCAGTATCATTTCTAGATAGTAGTTGCGGCCCCAGTCCATTTTTGTTGGCCCTGGGGCTGCGCTTATGAAGTTCCGGTTAGCGACTAGGTTCTATGGGAACCAGTACCTGAGCACTGCGAGATGGCAGGTATATCTGTACGCTGTGCTGACGGCCATAAACGGGGTAATCCTGCACGGGGTATACCTGCCCTGGCGAAACACGGCTAAATCCACCGAACATACCAGCGTCCGTGTCGAGCTCCACACGATAATCTGCGCGATCTGGAACGGGTATGCGAAAATCCACGCGGCTGTCGTGAGCATGAAAGTTAAACGCGAATACCAATGGCCCTCTACGAAAAACGAGCTCCCGGGCTTCTTCATGAAGAGCCAGCTGCTCAATAAGCGGGTCCTCTAGCAGGTGGTGCGTCAAATCCAGATGGAGCATGGCAGCGTCGAATTTGCCAAGCTGCTGGTACCTCAGATGGTTGTTATCCACCAGTGACCATTGCCTACGTGCATGCTGGTACGAGTTGTGGTTGCCTTCGCGCGGGAAATCTACCCATTCAGGATGCCCAAATTCGTTACCCATGAAATTGAGATAGCCTTCGCCTGCAAGCGCAAACGTAATGAGCCTAATCATCTTGTGCAGGGCTATTCCTCGGTCGATAACGAGGCTGTGTGACTCCGCACCCATGTTCCAGTACATCTCCTGGTCCATCAACCAGAAGGCTAGCGTCTTGTCACCCACAAGAGCCTGATCATGGGACTCGACGTACCCGATGTGCTTTTCACTGTGTCGGCGGTTAAGAAGTGTGTGATACAGCTCACTCAGGTTCCATTCCTCGTCGCGTTTCTCCTTAAGTAACTTAATCCAGTAGTCGGGCACACCCATTGCGAGTCGGTAATCAAATCCTAGTCCACCACTCTGAACAGGCGCTGCCATGCCCGGCATTCCAGATACATCCTCAGCAATGGTGACTGCCTTCTGGTCTACCTGGTGTGCAAGTATGTTGGCCAGCGTTAAGTACGACACCGCGTCGGCATCGATGTTGTCGCCAAAATAGTCGTGGTAGCCGGTAAAATCGCGAATACCGTGGTCCAGATATAGCATGCTGGTTACGCCGTCGAACCGGAACCCGTCAAAATGAAACTCTTCCTGCCAGTAGCGCACATTAGATAGTAGAAACCTTAGTACCTCGTATTTACGATAGTCAAATAGCAGTGAGTCCCATGAGGGATGCTCGCCTCTGGCGCCTGCATGAAAATATTGGTGATCGGTACCATCAAAGCGGTTCAATCCTTCCAGCACGTTTTTCACAGCGTGCGAGTGAATGATGTCCATGATCACAAGGAGCCCCATGCCGTGGGCCTCATCCACCAGCGCCTTCAGCTCCTCCGGCGTCCCAAATCGCGAAGAGGGTGCAAAGAAACTGGATACGTGGTAACCAAAGGATCCATAGTAGGGATGCTCCATAACAGCCATGAGTTGCACGGCATTGTAGCCACCAATCACTACTCGCGGCAGTATGTTGCGGGTGAACTCTACGTAGGTGCCAACCTTTCCGTCTTCCTGCGCCATGCCAGTGTGGGCTTCATATATTCGCAGGCCGCCATGAGTGGATGGCTTTGCGTGCTGCCACTCATACGCTGCCGCTGGGCACCAGTACTGAGCCGTAAACTGCCCGCCATCCCCCTCCTGAACCACGCGCCGTATATAGGCCGGTATACGGTCCTGTCCACCAGCCGCACTCTCTACGTGTACCTTTAGCCGTGAACCGTGGGTAAGCAGATGCCCATATTCGGAATCTGGCAGGAAGAGCGACCATACGCCGAACTCGTCACGCAGCAGTCGGGAGGCGTTTCGATCCCACCCGTTAAAGTCGCCAATAAGCGCAAGGCCGTGCGCACCTGGTGCCCATTCGCGATACCAAACGCCAGGCTTACCGTCAAAGTCTCCACGGTTGAAACCGAAATAGTGGTGCCCTTTACTGATGGTACCGGTAAGATCCCCATCTGGCGCTAACTCATAGAGGCGATGAGAAGTATGTGAGAAACGATGTCGCAGTTGTTCAGCGAACGGCTCCAGCCAGGAGTCCTGGGCTATTAGCTCAGTACCGTCGCCATCTTGCAGTGGATTAATCATACAGGCATGCCTCGATGCACAGGATGAGGTTACTATAGCCGTTTGCCCGGCGGCTGTCAAGGCAGTAGCCTCATTTGTATGGGGATTCCAAATATCGGGCCACCGGAAATACCAGTTGCGTACCAAAGAAAGCTGCCGCGGTACTATCCTGCGGTGCATTGCCACCTGGGCTAGACCGCCCTTCATGGCAGATGATCCCGCCCTCGTGCTTCTTCACCACTGGGAGTTTTAGACGTCCTCCTCCGGCGTCACTACATGAACATCCAATGATGGGACGACTCCGGCAATGGTGATCAACAACGGAGTGGCGCCAAACCTGCAGCAGCTCCTCATTATTAAAGATGGCGTAGTTAATGATGCTGGTATTAGCCACTAGGGATTAGGTGACGTGGAAGCAGGTGT
>JAJZFK010000508.1 GCA_021805405.1 bacterium | reverse complement strand
AAGCACCTCCGTTTTATAGGTGCCGATATTATCCACTCTTCATTCTATATTCTCAATGTGGTAACTATTTGACGCTTACCAGCGATCCGTTGCGATGCTTGGGGCTTTGTGTTCATAAATGGCCGCTCAAAACACTCCTGAAAGCCGTACGCCCAGATAACAGAAAGAGCAGGAGCCGCACCGAAGATGACGGCAGGCAATACATTTGCGAAATGCCAATGGTTGGCGCAACATCGCGCAGAAGATCGGTGTCAAACCCGGGACGTACCGCTTCATTTGCAATGGCAATAACCACTCAAAATATGTTGGCAGCAATCGTCGGCACAGCCGCAACGAGCACCAAAGGCTACCAGTTGGCGGCGGCGCCGCTGTTTAAACGTAGAGCCATTGGACGATTACGCCAATAACTAAGCTAACTTACCTGAAAACCATTCCGCAAACAACAATCACCTGCAGAAATACAGGACTGCTCGAATGAATCTACGCAAGCCTCCCAAGCCGCACAAAGCTCGGTACCTGCAGACAACGCAAAGCACTTCCGTTTTTGTGTTTCCCTATATTATTCACGCTGGGTTCCATTGGTCTCAATGCGGCAACTATTTGACGATTTCCAAAAACAGCTAGTGGATCAAACCGCAGTTGCACATGAGCCGTTTTCCATTGGGCCCGGCTGAACCCAACTGAACAGTAACATTGGCGACAATGACACGTGCAAAGTCGACTGCAATGTAAATAGGTGCTGGATTGCAAGCAGTAGTGCATACTGTAAAAATGGGGTGTTAACGATTCACTAGCCCTTGATGTTGCCATTACCAAAATGTCCAATGGTCTGCAGCTTACTGTGACCTCGGGGCTTCAGAGGCAGACTAGACATTTGTGCGCAGTACACCAACAATAAGCATTTGAAATATTTAGATTCATTGTATAATAGGATGAGGGTATTGGCCTGCCCGCTATTTGCCGCACGTGGGGAAAATATTCTCAATATGCAACTCACAAATCGAAATATAAACAACATCAATTACTAATTGCAGGGACCAGCGCCATTGACCCAACCGACTAATGTACCAAGCCGCCCACATCTCGAATTTTTGGACGGCCTACGTGGCTGTGCTGCGATTTACGTTGCATGTTCACACATTGTTGGGGAGAGTACCGTCGGCACAACAGGTGTTGAGGGGTTTATTTTTCACTGGCTACTTTACGGCCGAATCGCCGTTGCTATGTTTATCGTGTTGTCCGGGTATTGCCTTATGTTACCGGTAGTTTCCGGTGGTGGCGACAGCATTCCGGGTGGAAACATAGCTTATTTCAAACGACGCGCGCGCCGCATTCTGCCTCCCTACTATGCCGCGTTGGCTTTTACATTTCTAATTTCGGTGGTTTCTACAACTGGGCTGCACATGTTGGCAGGTCAAGCCGGAAATGGGCAGAGGGCCACAGCACTTCGGGATATGTTAAGTGCGGGTGACATCGTCTCACACCTGATGCTAATTCATAATTGGAGCCCCCATTTCAACATGCTTTTCGACGGCCCCACGTGGAGTGTAGCATCGGAATGGCAAATCTACTTTTTATTTCCGTTCCTATTGCTACCAGCGAGACGATGCTTTGGACGGTACGGCCCCATAGTTATTGGATTTGGACTTGGTATCGGAATGTGCTTCCTTCCCTACCGATACAGTCTTTATTGGGCATGTCCGTGGTATATAGGCCTATTTGCGCTGGGTATGCTCGGCGCTCAGATAACTTTTGGTACCGGCGAGGCAGAAATTCGCCTTCGAGATAAGGCGAGTTGGGGGGTCCTCGCGGTGCTGAGCTGGGCTGTTACTGCCGGATTGTGGATGTGGGATGGCAAGGTACTAATAAACCGGTTTGGCTATCTTCTGGACGGCGTCGCAGGTTTCGCGTCGCTATCAACAATTTTGTATTGCGCGCATGTGCGTCAATCCAGCGGCGCCCGCGGCTCCGGCGTGCTAAATGTACTGCAGTCGAAACCCGCCGTCACACTTGGGGCATTTTCGTATAGTCTGTATCTCCTACATCAGCCATTCAGCCTAAAACTGGGACCGTTAATGATGCACATTCCGCATCCGTTCCGCATTCCGTTCCTAGTGTTCGTCGGCATGCCGACGATTGTCGGGTGTTGTTGGGTATTCTATCTGATATTCGAGCGCCCTTTCACTAGGAGCAAGGCCAGCAATCGTTCCACCGGTCGTTGAGGTAGTAAGGCATCACGGCGGATAATACGCTTTCCGACACTGCCAGCAGCAGGAGCCCACAACTTCAATTGTCAAACCACAGGATAAGAGGATGGCGTTTGCAGGTAGACTTGGATCTTCTTTGCGGTATCCCACATTGCAAGTCTTAAGTTTGTAGACGGTTTACCTCGTTATAGGTAAGCGTCAAATAGTTACCACATTGAGAATATAGAATGAAGAGTGGATAATATCGGCACCTATAAAACGGAGGTGCTTTACGTTGTCCACACGAGCTGAGCTTCGGGCTGATTGGGCTGCCCGCG
>JAJZFK010000301.1 GCA_021805405.1 bacterium | reverse complement strand
GATATAGACGCGGCCAATGAAGCTGTACACCGCATTCGGAAACATGTGAGATCTACTTACACGCCAGAGGTGCTTACAGATATTGGAAGCTTTGGCGGTATGTTTTCCCTTGCATCACTTGCCGGCCTCAATGAGCCAGTGCTTGTTTCCAGCATCGACGGTGTTGGCACCAAGGTAAAAATTGCCTGTGCGGTAGGGAAGCACGACACCATTGGTCACGACCTGGTGAACCACTGTGTCAACGATATTCTGGTTCAGGGCGCGAGGCCGCTCTTTTTCCTCGACTATTTCGGTACCGGCCGTCTTCAGCCCGCTATTCTGGAAGAGGTGGTGAAAGGTCTTTCGGAGGCGTGCACCAGCGTTGGCTGCGCGCTTATAGGCGGCGAAACTGCTGAACTGCCTGGTCTCTATCCTGATAACGAATATGACATCGCGGGAACCATTGTGGGTGTTGTAGAGCGCGAAAAGGTTATTGACGGAAGCAAAGTGGCACCTGGTGATACAGTGGTTGGCCTGGCATCCAGCGGGTTGCACACCAACGGTTTTTCGCTGGCCCGTAGGTTACTACTAGATGGTCCTGACCCACTATCACTTTTCGAACAGCTGCCCGGGCTGGGGCGCTCGCTTGGCGAGGAGCTGTTGGCACCGCACCGTTGCTATGGACCGGTGATGATGCCTTTGCTGCAGGAATTTGATATTCATGCAATGGCCCACATTACGGGTGGCGGTTTTTATGACAACATTCCTCGTGTAGCACCTGCAGACTGCTGCGTGAAAATTGAGAGACGTACGTGGCCAATACCGCCTATATTCAGCATTATGCAGGAACGCGGTAACGTAGCAGACCCTGAGATGTTTCGCACGTTTAACATGGGAATAGGCATGGTCGTGATATTGCCTGCTGAGCAGGCGCCCTCGCTGGCACATCGATTGAACGAAGCAGGGCAATCTGCCTACATCATAGGCGACGTGGTGCGTGGAGTACACGAGGTGGAGATTATCTAGAACTGCAGAGCAGTCATGTTTCAACTCGATTAAAGCAGAACGGTGACTGCGGGGAAGGGCCAGGCAAACCGCGCATCGAGGCACTGTTTGTCGTCTGTTTTTGTTACGTTGATGGCAGTCGCTACTGCCACTCTATGCAGGCACGCAGATTGCGGCTGCAACGTGGCGTTCGCAGCTTCTGCAGAGCCTTTGACTCTATCTGACGAATGCGCTCTCTGGTTACTCTAAAGTGCCTGCCCACCTCTTCAAGCGTTTTCTGGCAGCCATCTTCCAAGCCAAACCGCATCATTAAGACTTCGCGCTCCCGTGTGGTAAGGTGATTCAACGCATCATCAATCCGCTCGCGAAGCAGGGTCTGGCTAGCAGCATCCAGTGGCATAATCGCATTGTGGTCGGCCACAAAGTCATACAGCCTGCTGTCTTCATCCTCGCCAATGGGCGACTCCAGTGAAATGGGCTCTGGAGCTACGCTTATGACTTCCATAACACGTTCAACCGAGATCTCCATCGCGGTTGCCAATTCCTCCAGAGATGGCTCCCGACCGATTACCTGGCGAAGCCTTCCAGACGTCTTGATGAGCTTGTTCATCGTTTCAACCATGTGCACCGGAATTCGAATTGTGCGCCCCTGGTCCGCAATCGCTCTCGTTATAGCCTGGCGTATCCACCAGGTTGCATAGGTGCTAAACTTGTAGCCTTTGCGGTGATCGAATTTTTCAACGGCCCTGATCAACCCGATATTGCCCTCCTGGATCAGGTCGGGAAACGACATGCCACGGCCGCTATACCTCTTCGCTATAGATACCACCAGGCGCAAGTTAGCGCGAGTGAGCGTATCCCTTGCACGTTCAGCCTCCAGGGGGTCTGTGCACGCCCGCTCGATGCGGCGTGCCAGCTGAATCTCGTCGTCCAGCGACAACAGAGGGGTTTTGCCTATCTCCCGCAGCCATGCCCGCACCGAGTCATCCATAGAAATGTCATCAAATGGGGACGGCTGCTCATCGTGAGTGATGGTTTCAGGGGGCAGAAATTCGGCGGCAAATTCGTCAGGAGGTATAGTGAAAGTCGTCTCGTCAAACAGAGCATTTTCGGATATTGTATCGCTGGGGTCGCTTACAATGCTATCCAGTGCCGCCTCCGATACCATCTCTAAAGCGAATGTTTCGCTACCGAGAGGCTCTACAATCGGCAAACTGCTTTCACCACCCGTTTGTAGCAGCGGATAAAGCAGAGATTGTTTGCTGACTGCACTTGAAGGCGTGCTGGTCATGGCCACTCTCCTAAGGTTACGCATTTTGGTTTAACCACCATATTGTAGCGGTTTCACGTACCAGAATCAGGCAAGTTCACCGTTCTGGGCGGGCGCCGGTTTAGTGGTTCCCCGCAAATCGCGCATTTTTTGCGAATATTGTTGAAGCAGTGCACGTTGATCACTTTCATCTGCAGTGCGCAGCTTCTCGCTGAGCCTCCGAAGATCGTTGTCATCTCGATGCCGCTGTAACCGGGCATTCGCGGATGGTGCGG
>JAJZFK010000185.1 GCA_021805405.1 bacterium | reverse complement strand
CTCGTGAACACGCACGCCGCGGACCAGGAATGATGGGCGGCGGAATGGGCGGTCCACCTCCTGGCCCACCACAGTAATTCAAGATCCATTCTCAATGGCCCTTGGGTGAAATCGATTCATTGAGTAGCGAGTTGTGGCCGGTTAGCTTTTCACAAAGCTGCCGGCCACATTTGCAAAAAGTCGGCGCATTGTTAACACCTCGGATCCATCGTTATTATTTTCAAAAAGGACCCGGTTTGTAAGAAATACCACTATCGTGTTACTGCGAGGGTCTATTAGTAGCATCGTCCCCGTGAAGCCAGTATGACCAAATGTCTGCGTGGAGAGCAGATCGGCTTTTGGCAGGTATCCGTTCGGCCATGCAAACCACCCTATAGTGTGCGCAGAGAGCCCTTCATTGGTTTGTCGGGTTGCTGCAAGTCTTGCGGCAGAAGTGCACAGAACCTGGCGCTCTGGATCACCTGTAGTGCCCCCAAGAGCCCCCAGTAGAGCAGTGGCTATCAAAGCGAGATCACCCGCTGTCGTAAACAGACCAGCGTGACCAGCTACGCCTCCGAGACCGCGTGCATTAGGGTCATGAACTTTTCCCTTAGGGGCAGTAGTAGAAGCAATCCTGCTGTGAAGTTCGTGCGAAGGATTAAATGTGCTATCCTGCATGCCAAGTGGCTTGAATATCTTATCGTGGGCCAGGTTGTCCAATGCAGTAGAACACATCCGTTCCACGATATATCCTAGAAGGATATACCCCAGATCGCTGTAACAGTACTGTTCACCCGGCACGGCTTCGAGTTGGGTTGTAAGAATGGCTGCAATGGGATTAGAGGCATGGTGCACTGCTTTCCACGCTGGAAGTCCACTGGTATGGGTGGCCAACTGCCTAATGGTAACACGCGCAGTTGGAGTGTCAACCGCCTCTGGCAGAATTGCCATTAGTGGCTGTTCAAGGTGCAATAGTCCGTTCTGCACGCACTGAAGTAGCAATAGGGCTGTAATGGGCTTGGTAATAGATGCTGCATCAAAGATCGTGGTGATGGTTGCGAGGGGCGAGTTAAGATCATCGGATAACGTACCGGCAGCGTAGCTAAAGACCTCCTGCGAGTTACACATGACTAGCCCAACAGCCGCCGAATAGAGACTACGCTCTATTCCCCTGTTCATTAATTCCTCAAGACTTTCAGTTTTAGTCCGTTGCACGGTATTCTTCGCACCACGTTTTACTACCATTTTAAACACTCCATCTGGTTTATCGTACAAGGCTGCGTATTTCTAAACACGACAAGGGCTCCGGTAATTGCCAGACCGGCAATGTTGGATGATTTCTATCAAGAGTGCGCTCGTTTGGAAATCTGCTAATGACGATAATTTCGCTTTAACCGGGAGCGTTTCCTGCAACATGTATTCGACAATCCACGGAGCAATCATTCGCACTCAGGTTGAAGTCATAGGTCGCGCAATTTGGATAGACCCCATCTGGTTTAATCTAGGAAATTTGCTGGAGCAGAATTGAACGCGCATCTCCTGGTTATTGCTTTCGTGCAGATATTATTGAGGGGTTTCACCCTGAATATGGAACATTGTTATATGGCTGGGACTCCCGTAATAGCCTAACGCCACAAGGAATGTGAACAAACCGTTCTCCAGGAGTGGAACAAAATGCCGCGCGATCTGCCCGTATGTAATGGCAATCTGCTAGTTGCCTTCGATGACCGCTATAACCTTCGCGAACTATACTATCCCTATGTTGGCCAGTATAACCATACCATGGGTTATCCGTGCCGTTTTGGAGTATGGTGTGACGGCCGGATGACGTGGGTTTCTGATGATGGCTGGCAGCGCAGCCTGAAATACGAGGACGATACGCTGGTTACGTGCGTGGAACTTGAACATCACGAACTGGGCCTAAAACTCACCTGTCATGACTGTGTGGATTGTAGCAGCGACGTCTACCTCCGAAAGATTATAGTTGAGAATCTAAAAGGCGGAGAGCGGGACGTGCGACTCTTTTGGCATCTTGACCTCAATATAGCTGGATCGAGAGAGGGCGACACGGCCTATTATGACCCACGCCAAAAGGCACTGATTCACTACAAAGGTCAGCACTGGATTTTGATAAATGGTGCCAATGAGCGGGATTGGGGCCTTTCAAGCTACGCGGTAGGAATAATAGGTCATCATAAAGCTCAGGGCACCTGGCGCGACGCAGAAGATGGTTCGCTATCGCGCAACCCCATTTCGCAGGGTACTGTGGACTCGGTGGGACGCGTGATGGTTCGCGTGAAGGACAAGGCGGTTGCCTACTACTGGATATGCACTGGTACGGACATGGCTAGCGTTACTGCGCTCGATCAGAACATACGTTCGGTGGGCCCAGAAACCATTTTAAGGCGCGTCCGCACTTACTGGAAGTTCTGGGTGACCAAGGGTGATAACCCAACTGAACTTCCCGCCGACATCGTCAAGTTCTATCACCGCAGTCTGCTCGTACTTCGCACACAGATTGATAACCGGGGAGCAATCATAGCCGCTAAC
>JAJZFK010000213.1 GCA_021805405.1 bacterium | reverse complement strand
TGCACCCGATGAGCTTACTAGCCTGCCAGATAATCAGCTCCTTACGGAGGTTCAGCAGGTGCAATTGTTGCGCGCAGTTTATAGCACACACCAGCTACATGAAGTGATGTCGGATTTCTGGGAGAACCATTTTAACATCTATGCCCTTAAAAATGCGGCCCGGCAACGAATTCCTGTGGAAATGGAGAAGGCAATTCGTCCCAACGTTATGGGAAGGTTTGAAGAGATGCTCATTGCAGTAGCTCACAGCCCTGCCATGCTTGCATACCTCGATAATAACCATAATCAGGTGGGAACAGCAGACAGAGTGAACGAGAATTATGCGCGTGAGCTGCTGGAACTACACACTCTGGGCGTTCACAGCGGCTACACACAGATCGATATTCACCAGGTAGCCCGCTGCCTTACGGGCTGGACGGTGAGCGGCGGCTTCCGGCAATGGGAGTTCGAATTTAACTCGTCCTGGCACGACAATGGCGCAAAATACATCCCGTTTCTACATTTGGCGTTAGCGCCAAACGGTGGAGCACGGGATGGCGAGGCCGTGCTTCACACGCTTGCGCACCATCCCGCTACAGCTCATCACCTTGCAGAGCAACTATGCATAAAGTTCATAGGCACATCACACCCTGCCACCGTCCGCGCAGCTGCAAATGCCTACTTGCGATCCAATACCTCGATTAAGGCGATGCTAAGGCCAATATTACTTGATGGACTAACCAAACCAGAGATCTGCGCCCCAATCTTTAAGCGGCCCCTCGACCTTCTGGTTTCCAGTTTTCGTGCAGGTGCAACAGATAGTGACTGTGGAATACGTGTTCAGGGATTTCTCGATGGTATGGGTCAGCCGCTGTTTCAGTGGCCAATGCCCGACGGTTATCCCACTACAGCGGCAGCTTGGAAAACGACGCTTCTACCTCGGTGGAATTTTGCGGCTGCTTTGGCTGGAGGAAAGATTCCTGGTACCACCTGGCGAATGCACGATTGTCTACTAGGCAACCACGCCACCGACACCAATCATGCAGTGGATAGCCTTGCCGAAGCCGTGTATGGAATACCTTCGAACAGTGCTACACTGCAGCCAGTTCTCGCTACGTTGTACGATCACGCACGCGCGGCAAACCGAAGTGGTCTCAAGCCTGCCGCGGTTCTCACTGAAGTTGCAAGTCTGCTAATCGCATCACCTGCGTACCAATGGAAATGAGGTTCTTAAATGAGCATCGACAAACCGACACGCCGGCAGGTACTTTGCGGTGGCCTGTTGACTGCCCTGCTGGGAGTCACTGCCGTTGACAGCATGGCAGCACTTCGGCATGTGGTGATAAATACGGATACTCGGAATGAATCGCAAAATGCACTGGTAGTTCTCTTCCTTCGCGGTGGCGCGGACGGTCTAAATATCATAGCGCCCTATGGTGACGAAGATTACTTTCGGTTGAGGCCAAGTCTTGCACTTGCTTCGCCAACCAATAAATCGACACCCGCTGCAGCACGACTTCTGGATCTTGACGGTTTCTTTGGCATGCATCCGGCGCTTTTACCGCTTTTACCGCTCTATCACAGTGGCACGTTTCTGCCCATTCATGCGGTGGGTTCGTTTGATCACTCGCTTTCGCATTTTCAGGCTATGGCCGCTATGGAACGTGGGCTGCCGGAAGATGGCGGCGACATAGCAAGTGGATGGCTTGCACGCTACCTTAACAGTGCTACGGCAGTTGACCGTTCACCACTTAGATCGGTGGCACTAAGCGCTACGCTCCCCGATTCGCTGCGTGGTGCCACAGGCGCAGTCGCTCTTACACGGCTTTCACAATTCCAGTTGTCTGTGCCAACAGGTGTGGGTGGGCAACAGCACCATAGTGATGAACGGGAGGAGGCGATGGCGCAAACACTTCAACGCCTCTACGGACAGGTTGGCAGTTCTGCACAGTCGCGCAGCGAGGATCTCAGCACCGTATGCAATGACACACTGCGTGCGATGAAAGCGGTTCAGCGGCTGGATTCGGACCACTATATGCCTGCAGTTGGGGCAACGTACCCTAACACCGGCCTAGCGGTTGCGCTTAAGCAGGCAGCATGCATGGTGAAAGGCAGAGTAGGGCTAGAAGCGGCATGCATAAACGTGGAAGGGTGGGACACGCATGTAGCACAGGGCAGCGATACCGGATGGCAGGCGAGCAGGTTAGCGGACCTAGGTGGTTCGATCGCAGCGTTCATGACCGACCTGGGCAGCAATTCCGAGCACGTCACCGTTGTGATCATGACCGAATTTGGCCGACGGGCATACGAAAACACAGGCTTGGGCACAGATCATGGCAGTGCCAGCGTAATGATGCTACTTGGTGGTGGCGTTAAGGGCGGGAGGGTACTGGCCGACTGGCCAGGCTTGGCATCCCATCAACTTGTGGGGCCAGGCAATCTGCATGTCACTACCGATTACAGGGATGTCCTAGCTGAGGTACTTGCATCCAGAATGAACGTTGCCAACGCAGCGAGCCTGTTTCCAGGTTTGCGAAGAAAAGATGTAGGAGCGCTT
>JAJZFK010000314.1 GCA_021805405.1 bacterium | reverse complement strand
AACTCTTCAATGCGGTGAGGGTAGGTAGCACTCTGACACGTAATGAGTTCAACATCCAGATTTCTGAGCAGCCGTGCCTGTTCAAAGGCGAGAGAAGGCAGAGCGTGTTGGTTGGCTGCCAGGAACTCTATTGACTTGTTATCTAGTTGAAAATCGTTACGCCAGATCTCCCCGTTCATATTGAGGAACTCATCTGCCGTAAACCCGCGGGTTAGAGCGGCACGAAGAACGCGGGAGATAGTACGGTCGCCCATTCGCGGCACCGCGTGAAGTAGCAGCGCAAACTGATTGATCGTCTGCGGGTCACCGTTCTTTCGCGCCGCTGCGCTCACTGTTACAGCCCTATCGCTTCCAGTACCGCAGACTTAACGGCCGGTACTGAAGCTGGCGTTTCAGCCAAACCCATAGCGCAGTCGGGATCCTTTAATCCATGACCAGTCAGTGTAAGCACTACTACGCAGGGTTTGGAAAAATAGCCGGATTTGCCGAGGTTAAGAAGACCCGCAACAGGTGCGGCACACGCTGGCTCAACAAAGATGCCCTCGAGTGATGGCAACAGCCTGTAAGCTTTAAGTATCTCCTCATCGGTGACCGATTCGATTTTGCCGTGACTTTCGTCTCGTGCGTTTATGGCTCCGGCCCAACTTGCAGGGTTTCCTATTCTAATGGCGGTAGCAATGGTTTCCGGGTTTTCAACCGCTTTACCCGTAACGATTGGCGCAGCACCTGCCGCCTGAAAGCCCAGCATTACCGGGAGTGAATCGCTAAGCCCTGCGGCTTTATACTCGTTGTATCCTTGCCAAATTGCCGTAATGTTGCCTGCATTACCAACGGGTAGAGCATGAAAGTCTGGAGCTCTACCTAGTTGGTCAATGACTTCAAAGGCTGCAGTTTTTTGCCCATGGATACGAAAGGGGTTAACCGAGTTTACAAGTGCAATTGGATGCTCGCTGCAAAGTTCGCGAACCAGCGTGAGTGCCTTGTCAAAATTGCCGTCAATGGCAATGATTGTTGCCCCGTGTGCTACCGCCTGGGATAGTTTGCCCAGCGCAATTTTCCCGCCAGGAATAAGCACGACGCACTTAACACCCGCACGCGCGGCGTAGGCAGCTGCAGAGGCAGATGTGTTGCCTGTGGAGGCGCACATTACCACTTTAAATCCTTGCGACACTGCATGGCTCACGGCAACGGTCATGCCTCTGTCCTTAAATGAGCCAGTGGGATTCATTCCATCAAACTTTGCGTAGAGCGCTACGTTGGAACTTATGGCAGCCGCCAACCTTGGCATCGCAATGAGTGGTGTATTTCCCTCATGCAACGTAATCACCGTATCGGTTGCCTGCAGCGGCATCCACTGTCGGTAGCGATCTATCAGTCCGTTGTACACAAAACACTCCTGTTAGAACCTTTTACATTGTAATTGTAGCACGGCATTCTAGCCGCGGCAGGTCTATTACCCGTAACCAAACGGAAACATTTAATGTGGCAACGCGATAAATGCATGCGGTATATACCTATAACTAGTTATTGGCAAAATTGAATACTGTATGCATATGGCAAGCCAGAAATGATGTTCATTTAGGTAATCGCCTAGCCTCCGCCCTCAAATCCCGAAAGTGAGACGTCTGTGGCAAAGTTGGTTTCAACTTACCTCTTTCACAGTTGTTGAGTTGCAGTACACCAGTTATAGTTCGTGCGAGGTTCACGCATTTTGGGTATGGTGTGCGCGTACGGAGGTTTCGTTATTATAGCGGCAGAGCGGTTTATGCACTTAGAGTTCATTACAGAGTAAGAACAGGATGGAGCAGTGGTCACTCAACGTGGTCGTTTTAACGTAAAATAGGACATGGAAAAACTTTTGATGAAGTTGACGTCGGTATCAGTGATCTTGTGCGTGGCGCTATCAGGCTGTAATAGCGGATCGCAGCAGCCATCGGGTGCAAGCGGGATGGATGGCAGCGGGTATCGTTATGTCGCGATACCCGCAACAGATCTTAATGAGCTTCAGTCGATGCATATTCCTGTTTACCCCGGTGCGGTATCTCCAGCAGACAGCGCTTCCGGGCCGTTGAACTCAGGCGGCGGGCTCATTACTATGCTCTTGCATACTAAGGCTTCCACCGATTCGGTCGTCGATTATTACAAAAAGCATCTTGAGGCGCACAGGCTTGGCGCAGTGATCCCTGCGACGGTATCCCAGGGGAATATGGAGGGTGTACCGACCACCATCCTTACACAGAACCACAGCGGTTACGTTTGCTCCGTTGAGATTAAACCAGATACCACAGGTGCAACTATCCAGCTTATGCGGCTACCCGCGGGGCGTATGGCCAGATCAATTGTAAACACCAACCTGCATCCAGACTCCCACCCCTTTACAGCGACAATGGACCAGAACACACTGCCCTAAATGGATGCACATGGTGGTTCATGGCTGCCCGTAATTAGCACAGGGTTCGCTGGTAGAACTGTTGGTGTTGACACTTGCGTAACCTCGTGTTAAAATAGGCATTGAACTGCGATGCAATTGCCGGACGTGCA
>JAJZFK010000009.1 GCA_021805405.1 bacterium | reverse complement strand
ACTACACTCGCTCGATGATTCACCCGTTTTCAGGCCGTTCACCGTGACCACACCTTGGCCCGTAAAGTGTCCCAAAATCGTGAACGTGCCACCCACTGTCAGTTTCACAGGCTGTAGTGCGGTAATGAGCGATTGCCCGGCCGGTGCCGGTGCCGTAACGATAGTGCTTGCACTCCAGCCCTGGTTGGTGAAAACCTGCAAGGCAGAGGATTGCTGCCAGCCAGTTAGCGATGGCTGCGGCTCGAGGGTGAACTGCAGCATGGACCCTTTACCACGGGTTGCCAGGAGGGGGCGACCCAAGCAGGTAAGCATCGCGATCGGTAGTGCAGGAAGCGTGAGATTACCCTTAACGCTCCATGTCCTGTTTAACACTCGGCTAACCGTCACCGAAGTTGAAGGAGGTTCAGCAGGCTGTATGAGGTCACCCGATATGCTGGTAACAGACTGTCCGTCTGCCCGCACGAGCGACGGTAATGCATCGGTCATGTTATTCGCCGCGCGGATGTTGTTTTTCAACGTCACTGAAGTTTTGATAAGAGCGACCGCCGTGCTGCCACCCAGGAAGAGGTTGTTTGTTATGAGGTATGGGCCACTTGGTGTTGCATCCCTACCGTTTTGCCTAAGGAAGATCAACACCTTATTTGCGGTTGCACCCTTGTCGGCCAGTATGTTGCCGGTGATCGTGCCATGTTGCCCATTTTCTATCTCGATAGACCGCACGGTATCCCACGCACACAGGTTGCCTACGACTTTGCTGTAACGTGAATAGCCAAGCCACATTCCGTAGTTGGAGAGCGAGCAGTTGTTGCCCTTAATAAGCGTTCCTTTAACAAAATCTACCTCGATTGCGTTGTTAGGGCTGTATGAGCAATCGTTATTAAGTAGACGGTTAAAATCGCTGCTAAACACGTGGGGAACTGCCGTCCCTGGTTTCACGGGTGCCTCGTTGGAGCGAATGAATATACCGTCGCCACCGAAGCGTAGGTCGTTTTGTGAGATGGTGTTATGATCGCTGCCATGTTCAATCAGCACCGCGTCGGCATCGTACGTTTGCCAGCCGGTGAGCGCCTGGTAAAGCTTGCCCCTGCCTGTTGTGCACCAGATTGCCGAACAGCGGGATATGCTGTTGGCACTGCTATGCCAAAGGTGCACGCCCCAGTTTTCGTTGTACGAGAAGTTACACGTCTGTGCGGAACAGTGGTCACAATTAACGAGGTCCAGCCCATCCCATCCGTACATCGCAGCGCAGCCGGAAAGCTCAACGTGAGAAGACGAGCGCACCAAGAAGCCGGCACCACGTGTGTCTTGAGGGTGAGTGCCGCTTTCGTCTATAATCGTTCCAGGGCCGGGATCCGCGCTGTTCAGCGCCGTGCAATGTTGAAGCACCACGTGCCTGCAATGCACCAGCTCAATATCAACATTGAAACCTGAAACGTCTGCATTGATAATTTGAACCTGGCTGCAGTCTTTTAACAGTATGCCTACAGAGCCTTTGATTCCGTGCAGGCGTACACCCGTGAGGTTGATCTTTGCGTGACGGGCAGTTATCGTGATCCCGGGCTCTTCGCCAGGCATATTGTAGATGCCGGGCCTCAATTTAATGGAATGGGTGATCACCATTCCGCTCACGGGTCTTAGGGGTGGAAGCTGATGCATATTGCTGCCTCGTAAATCCTGTGAATTGTAAGCCTGCCGAGTAACTTGCGGGTAACAGATTGCGACTTTGCAAAATTGTCTACCCCGAAGTTACCGTGCTACAATACATTCAGTCCGCTACTCTAACTGCATTGTAGTTAGCGTGGTGACACCATCCCAGGGCCGCCCAAGCGTGGTTGGTAGGGAGGTGGCGGGCTGTTCACCACGATACCCAGAACGTTTTTTATGGGTACCGGGCCGAATACCCGACTGTCATCAGAAACGGGGAGATTATCGCCAAGTACAATGATGTAACCCGGAGGCACGGTGAAGATCACTTTCTTTCCACTGGGCGTGTGGGTGGTATGCTGTTCGTAATAGTCTGATAAGCCAGTACGAATTGCCTGGTCCTTCACATCCGGAAATGTGGTATCAACGACCTCCCCGGGAAGGCGGTATACTCGCTTAATTATGACATCGTTACCCTGGCGAAGCAAGATTACATCGTAACGCTTTAGCCGGGGGCAGAACATGTTGTAGCGACGTACAAGCACCACTTGCCCATTAAGGTAAGTGGGGTACATCGATTCACCGTGGACTATGCCTAGCCGAAACGTGTTTACGAAAAGCACGACAACTGCCAGAAAAACTAGAATAAATGCAGCCTGACGGCGCGCCTGGCGCGACAATGTGACCTCCGCTTTTTCCGCCCACGTGGTGCATAATGCAGTGTAGGTTAGTATACCCGCAGGCAATAGGAAACCCGACTTTGACCGAAAATGCAATCATGCACCTTAATTCGCAACAGACCAGTTCAATTGTTGTTGTTCTGGCAGTTGCAGTAGTTTTACTTTTTATTGGTTTTGTTTTCAGCTTAGTAACAACCAATCGGTTAAATCTGCGGCTTCAATCGCTCCTTCGTGGCACGTCTACAGACCTTGAGACTGTACTGAACGACCATATGAATACGGTACATACAACAGTTAACCGCATGGAGATGCTGGAGCAGGCCGTCGCAATATTGCAGGCAAAGCAGCCGCTCTGTTTAAGATACGGAGGTCTTGAGCGATATGACGCCTTTCAGGATGTTGGTGGCGAACAGAGTTTTTCTCTTGTTTTGTTGGATGAACGTGGGGATGGTCTCGTGATGTCTAGCGTTTACAGCCGCAGTGATGTGCGAGTTTATGCAAAATCGATTCAGAATGGGCAGCCAAGCCATAAGCTCTCCGGCGAAGAGCAGAAGGCACTCGCTGCCGCACGGGCGCGTTAAACAGTATGCGCGTGCCAGACCCAGCCGAACAACAGCTCATCGCTCGCTGCAAAGCGGGCGAGCGCAACGCCTTTGACGAACTCATACGCCAGTATGAGAAGCGCGTATACAATCTCGCTTATCGCCTGTGCGCAAATTACGACGACGCGGGCGACATTACGGTAGATACTTTCATCCGCGTCTATCAGGCAATTGGCCTGTTTCGGGGCGATGCAAATTTTTCAACCTGGCTTTTCCGCATTGTTACCAACGTCTATCTCGATCGCCGCAAGAAGACGCGCAACAAGGTGACGGTGTCGCTTGAGGAGGTGATCGAACTGGAAGAGAGTTCGGTTTCGCGGCAGGTAGAGAGCGACGCGCCAGGCCCAGAGGCAGAGGCGGAGACCAACGAGCGAAATGATGTTCTAGAATCGGCGATTATGACTCTGCCAGATTACCAGAGGCTGATGGTGTTGCTGTACCATACTGAGGGATTATCTTACGAGGAGATCGCCGAGGCGCTTTCGCTGCCTATCGGTACGGTTAAATCGCGGTTAAACAGGGCGCGCTTACTATTGCGCGAACGACTTCAGGCGAGGCGGGAACTCTTCTAGCAAAATCGTCGTCCAACATTTGAACCTTTAAAAAAGATTGGGTAACGGCGGTGCCTTTGGCACTCGCAGCAAGGTTGGAGGGTGTACGCGTGGCGAACATGCAGTGTGAAAAAATTGAAGAACTGTTTTCAGCATTCATTGAGGAATCCGTGGATTCTGCGATGAAACTGAAAATTGACGAGCATTTGCAATGGTGCGATAACTGTGCTTCGCAGCTTGCAGAT
The DNA here is from genome assembly GCA_021805405.1 of bacterium. Lineage (GTDB taxonomy): Bacteria > Armatimonadota > Chthonomonadetes > Chthonomonadales > Chthonomonadaceae > JAJZFK01. Next base: position 6,685 of record JAJZFK010000009.1, on the reverse strand, counting down.
TTGCGAAAGGTTTGGGCCGCGCTCGGAGATATTCCTGAACTCGCTTCTCCTGTTACGCTTCACGGCGATATTATGAGAAGTCTGGATGCAGTGATTGCAACAAAAGATGCGCGCCGGCAAGGTGGGTTTATCGAGCGTTTGAAAGCAGCCTTTGCATCCAACCCTCGAGCCGTTCTTGCAGGCGCAGCAGCTCTTGTACTGCTTGCTGCGGCGCCCTTAGCCTCCATGCATTCTACAGAAGCGTCACTCACTATTCTACCATCTGCGCCGGTTGGAGCGGTGGTTACGTACAACGCGAATGCTTCGTGGCTCTCGCGGGAAGCTGGCCAGGTTCAGGTGATGGTCACTACTGCCGCAGGGCAGCCTGGCACGGTTAAGGTTAAGGTTGAACTAGTTCATAACCTCCCGGATTCTGTTTACACGCCTGTGTGCAACTCGGTGATCACCATGAAACCCGGTGAATTGCGAGTTGTAAGGCTAAACGGTGCCAATGCAGATGATCTTATGCACTACTCTGTACTCTTATCCACTGTAACCCATACAGGTAAGACAACTGGGAGCAAAAGCATTAGCATAAGCGCAGCAAATACAATGCCGGCACCGTAAAATTACGGTACGAAAATCTAGGTGGCATCCGGTTGCAACGGGCAACTGGGTGCCATTTTGATTCTGATGGAGGCTTATATTGACGGTACATTGGCCCACAGCCGGCAAACGAATCTTGACAATCAACCGTTAAGCGGATTAAGCGCTATTGAAAAAGCGTTATAATGCAGACGTAAGCCGAACGTCAAGTTGCCTGCGGTTAAGGAGGCACATAAAATGTTTAAACGAATTCTGGTCTGTTCAGATGGTTCCGATTCGGCATTGAAAGCTGTGAAAGCAGCCGCAGAAATTGCGTGCAAGTTCTCTGGCACGATTACTCTTGTACACGTGTTTGATCCCTCGGTAGCGCCTATACCGTTTGTGGGTGTGCCGGGTACCGAGCTTCTTGCTGCGGATGATGTTGGCGCGTACTCTGATGCAGTATATACCAGCCTGGAAAAGCAGGCGGCAGTCGTGCTGGATGAGGCAGGTGTACCATACACTACGCGGCGCGAAATTGGACATCCGGGCGATCGCATTGCCGGTCTAGCACATGACATCGGTTCCGATTTAATTGTCCTTGGGAGTCGCGGCCTTAGCGCCTGGCGTAGCCTTGTTCTCGGCAGCGTGTCTGACAATGTTGTGCACCACGCACACTGCCCAGTGCTGATAATTCGGTAGATCTAACGGCCGCCGCTAAACAGAATGGTTTGCGGCGGCGTGTCAGTTTGCAGGGGCTATACGTCCAGGGCATCCTCTGGAAGGCCCATCGGTAGCGCCACTGGCTGTATACCACCAGTTTTCATGTGGTAGTGTGTGTCCGATGCAGCCGCCTCATGAATACCGTGCATAGCTTCCAGCACGTGGTTAGCGAGCTGACCCGATGCGCGATGTTGTCGGCCCGACAGGATCGCAGCTGCCATGTCGGCGGTACCGACACCACGGGCGTTCTCGGCGAACCCGTGGCTTAGCGGAATCTGCCGCCAATCCGACTGGCCGGCGCGGCGAAGAAGCACCTCTCCTCCAAATCCGTTGGGATCCGGAACGCTAAGTGAGCCTTCTGTACCATATATCTCAATGCACGGCATTTTGTGAGACCACACATCGAAGCTGGTGACCAGAGTTGCAATGGCCCCATTCTGGAAATCTAACACGCCTGCTATGTGCGTTGGTACGTCGACGGTAATTTTGGTACCAAATTTTGGCTTGCTGGTTACTGTTCGTTCCGGAAAGGTTATGCGGGCAGAGCCTGTTACGCGCCGTATCGGGCCCATGAGGTTTACAAGCGCTGTAAGGTAGTACGGGCCCATATCAAACATAGGACCGCCGCCAGCCTTGTAATAGAATTCGGGATCTGGGTGCCAGGTTTCATGGCCGTGGCCCAACATGAATGCGCTTGCCGCTACAGGGGTACCAATCCATCCATCGTCGATAAGCTTCCGGCACGTCTGAATACCGCCGCCCATAAACGTATCTGGGGCGGCACCCACCCGTAGGCCCTTCGCCGTTGCAGTATCTACGAGCTCCTGACCTTGCGCCTTCGAGACACTTAGTGGTTTCTCTACCAGGGTATGCTTGCCAGCCTTAAGCGCTGCGAGGCAAACCGAATGATGTGCGCGGGGAATCGTTAGGTTCACCACAATTTTTACATCGTCGCGTTGCAGCAATTCATCCGGGGTACAGGCAGTGGCAACACCAAATTCCTCGGCGCGGGCTTTGGCCCGGTCAATGTCGAGGTCGGCGCAGGCCACCACGGTCGTGTTGACAAATCGCTGGTGAAGGTTCTTAAAATAGATGCCGCTAATGTTGCCACAACCGATAATGCCGATACCGGTAGGCGCAGAAGGTCGACATAGATCTGTCATAGATAGGCTCCCTGTCGTATTAGTCACCCGCATAGCGGGAGAGCATGAGCTAAGATTCGTTTCCGTGCTTTAAGCTTCCTGCAGAGATTTGTGAATTTTTCCACGGAGTTCGGACGGGTATGACACGTCGTCTTATCTAAGGATTTTATGCTGGCGCAAAGTGGTTAATACAAGGTTCTCTATTGGTGTAGTGTTATCTGCCAGAACATGCGCAATACCTCGTGATTTGCACCACATAGAAGTTTCTGCCAAAAATGTACGCATTGCGATCTGGTAACGATCAAGAAGTGGCTGTTCCAAGGACACGTCGAGGCTGGCTCCTGTTTCGCTGTCAATGAGCGTGACGTCGCCGCGCAGAGCAGGATTGACCTCCTCGTCGAGTAGCAGCTGAAGTACAACGACTCGGTTACCGCGGGCCAACAGCGAGGAGATGCCTGTCTGCCATGAGCTATCGTAAAGGTCGGATATCACGATAACAGTACCGGTCTCCTTTGTGGCAGCGGTGATGCGGCGCAACGAATTGGCAAGTGAGGTTGGACCCGCCGGTTTGAGCTTCTGTAGGTAAGAGAACAACCGGGGTGCGGAGGACTTGCCGCGCAGTGGGTTAAGGGCGGGGCCGGGTGCAAGTGAGAACGGCTGAACAGTAACCCTATCACTGCCGCACAGAGCCGTGAACCCCAACGCTGCACATAGCCTGGCGGCTACGTGCAGACGATTGGGTGTTCCAAAACCCATTGAGGCACTTGTATCAACCACTAGCACCAGTTTAATGTCTCTCTCTTCGTGAAAGACACGTACAAACAACTTGTCGGACCGGGCTGCTGCATTCCAATCCACAGATCGAGGATCGTCACCCGGCCCATATTCCCGGTAATCAATGAAATCCTGGCCGTACCCCCGCTTCGACGATAGCCGGTCACCCTTTAACGGGCTACCAACCGTTGTAAATGGAGTGAGTGAGAGCGTTTCCAAACGCCGCATCAACGTCGAACTCAACAACGGTTCCGTGCTACTCAAGGTTTTGCCAGTACAAATTTCCCTGGCATGTGCGGCGACCCAGCCTTCTCATTCAACAGTTTGTTGAGTTCTGCGCGAAGTGCGTTGTCATCTACGCGGCCCACATAAACTGCACTTATCTGCCCACTTTTGCTGATAAGGTAGGTGCGTGGAAGACTACCGTCCCAGTGAGGATCCAGGCTGTGCGCATATTTTATGATATCGCCTGCGGGTTTTATAAACGACGGGGTGGGTGCATGGCGTTCGTGCAAGAAGAGTGCTGCACGTGCTGCCGAGGGTGGGTCGTCTCCCGATATTGTGACAAGAATCAGCCCGCGATTTTTAAGCTGATTGTATGTCTTAACGAGGTCTGGGAATTCAGCCACGCAGGGACCACACCAGGTCGCCCAAAAATTGACCATCACAACGTGGCCGTGTTCCTTAGCGATTAAGTTCCTTATTACTGCGGGCGAAGCGACCGGCAACTTTGCTTTGGGCGCTGGCCGTGGTGCACCGGAGGCCATTACAGGCAGTACTGCCACTATAGCCGCAACAAAAGGAACCAATTTAACGGTATGCATAACGTCTCCTGCTTATGAAATAGGGTTAACCTATAGAGAATACGCAAAAGAGGCACAAAATTACATTACTTGTGCGGAATGCTTACGGGTTTTATGTAACCTAGCCTGCTAGTTGATCATGCCTTTGGGTGATTCCATTAGCCAAGCCATTACGGCTGCGTGAACTTTGTGTAGCCCAGGGCGGCTAGTTTGCGCAGTGAGTAGAGTACCAGTTCCTCGCACCAAAGCCCTTCCTCGTTGGTTATTGTGGCTTCTTCGCAGGGCGTGGGGCGGATGCCATAAAGGTCACAGCCCAGTAGCAACACAATGACGGCATTGCCATCCAGAACCAAAAGGCCGAAAAACCCTGGTTTAGTCGCCATGTGGCGCTTATCTACGTAGGTTTCCTCGCCTAACTCCCTGCCAGATAATGACCCTGTATTGAATCGACCGTATTGCGAAAGCCCACCCTTTATAATATTGTCTACAGAATGCCCGGCAGCATCGGGTTCGTACAAACGAACCTCCATGTAGATGTGCTTTGTTGGCGTGCTTTTAAGGGGAAAATAGAACTTCCTATCGTAAAGTACTCCGTTCGGCTGGCCAGCGATATATGTGAAGTTAATAAAATCAAATTCTAGCTTTGTGGTGTCGGTTGACTCCGTGATCCACAACTTGGTGTCATGGGAGGAACGCTTAATGTTGCCTTTTAAGCGACCCTCCAGCAATTCATAGGGATAGATCGTGCCCAGGTCCAGGTTATCAAGTTGTTCAAATGAGAGGGTGTCGTACATCGAATCAGTCCTTCTACGTACACTGGGTGGTCGTGCGATTATGGCTGAGTCACTCGAGTATAGCCTTGCCTTGCGAAGCCCTTCAGCGTTTGAATTACAAATTCCTCTGCCCAAAGCGCCTCCTCGTCAGTAAACCTGAAATCCTCACGCTTATGTACTCTTCTATCGAATGGGCTGCCGAGAAGGCGGATGAGCAGAACTACGTTGCCGTCAAGAGTAATCATGCGAAATTGGAAGCCCGGAGCTTCCATTCGCCACTTGTCTACATATGTTTCCTCCCCGATTTGCCGACCAGAAAACGAACCGGGCTCGAAGTCGCCCTGACTTGGGTTAGATAAAAGAGACTTGAGATTCACTTTCTGTTCAGCTGGATTCCCCACGTAGGTAGTCATGGTTAGTCGTTTGGTGCGGCTATGAATCAGGTTATAGCTAATAGACTCCTCCATCAGCGAAATATAATCTGGATCTATATTTGGCCAAACTGTGCGAGCGACGTTACCCTCGGCAACCTCCTCCTTGGGAAGAATAACCCATGCACCTGGATTAGGAACCCTGCGTTCTTGAACGACCCTACCATCTAGCAGGGCAAACGGATAAATGGTGCGAAAATCGATGTCTTTCAACATCTGTCGTGTTATATTCTCTTTCAACGTGTAATTCTCCGTTGTTAATGGTGCGTATCCTATTCTAAAGCTCACTTGCTTCGCGGTTGCCAATACGCACCATTACGCGTCCCGTATTGAATTCGGATAATTAGCCTGCCGGGAAGACGACAGGTAAGAAGGGCTGATTAGCCGGCATCAACGATATCGATTTGATCGGCAAAAGTACCAAAGTCTGATAATAGGTTAACAGATCCACTCCTGTTGGTGGATCGAATATCGTTAAAGGATGTAGGACGGAGGCGAATGATAACGACGCATCAAAAACTAGTCCAACATCAGATACGCATACCTGGTGCGAGGTCCAAGTAGTAGATATATACTTATATTCGAGGAACGAATACTTTTGGCCAATCGGGGATATGGGGTTTGTAACGAAAGGGATTGGATAAGGCGGTGTATCGGGCGGGCTGTAATATACCTGAAGGTAGCGCTCCATAAAGTTAAGGCCAAGTGCATTCGCGCAACAGCAGAGATAGTTGTTTACGTCGTAGCAGTTGCCAAATGCTGGTTTGGGTGTGGCTAGAAATCCAGACAGGTTGAATGTTTCGTAAGGCGGAGCAAGTGAGCCGCCTTGGAACCCTCCAAATGCTTGGTCCGTTTGATATGTAAACTCATTGGCCCAAAAGAGACCGGTTTGTCCGTTCAAGTAGGTGTGCCCCGTAAGGTCCTGAGCGATGTTGCTGTATGAGTTGTCATTTTGCGCCCAGGAACAGGCATCTTGCAGCACACCTAGCCAGGGCTGCAGCTGCGGCGCATCGGGTGCGGCAAAAACAGTGTACACGTTGAAGTGCAGCTGCGCGAAGACATCACCAGATGCCACCCACTGGATGGTGAATGCAGCACCGGGTTGCACAGAGGCAGGTAAAGAATTGAACGTGAACGTCACCACTTGTGTACCACCGGCTGGTAGGTTTAAGTTAGCCGTTGCAGGCGATACTCCCAGGTTTACAGGTGTCAAATTTGCGTCGACCGCGGTAAGGCTGTAATACGCCTCACTAACATCCACTGAACCGTTGAAACCGGTTGGGCTTTTGAACGTGACATTCACGGTGAGCGGTGTTCCCATAATCGCCGCCTGTTTCGGTTGTATGGCCAGGTCGTTGGATAACGAAACGCCACTGTTGTCGTCAATTGGAACATATCCCTGGCCGCCCATTGTGGCAGAAACGATCTGGAGGTTGCCGGGTGGCGAGGGCACCGCACAGACCTGGCAGCTTGCG
>JAJZFK010000172.1 GCA_021805405.1 bacterium | reverse complement strand
AATTGAGAAACCGGGATGGCGACGTTATGCTTCATCAAGCCGAGAAAGCCGCCGGCATTGATGATGCCATATGAAAGTGCCTTGTCTGGAGTGACTATGATGTCATCGACCGATCCGACGCGTTCATCCTTCTCGTTGTAAACAGGTTGGTTGAGAATTGTGCGTATCGACTTCAGCAGTTCGCAATGGAGAAATGGGTAGCAAATGACCCAAGTGACCTTGAGATTGGCAAGGCGATGCGCGACATTGGTATTAGCCAGAACTCGCTCTTCGAAATTATGGACGGTGCAGCTGGCGGATTAACTCAACGATTGGACGTACGCGTTACCCAGGCGTTAAATAAACTTACAAATCCCCGCAGTAACTTTCTCATAGACCTTGACCAGATCGATCAGGCGCTGGGTATCGCCAATGGCGCATCGCCAGATGAACTCGGTATGAACTACGTGCCGCTGCAGCTGCAGGGCTGCCGCGATCAGGTGCTCGACATTGTAGAACACAAACTTTGGGCCTGGTTACAGCCCACGTTGATTCGATGGGAGGCGGGACCGAATTATTGTGCCAGAGTGCTTGGCAAGATGATCTCCGATATGGAGCACTCTCTAGGTTCTACGAATCCTCCGCCACCTGATAGTGGTCCAGTGAGGTTTCAGGTTCAAAACATGCAGGAATTGTGTGCCGATCCTATGGTTCGAATCACGCATCTTAATTCCAGGGTACGACATGACATTTCGGTAAACATCGGTATTCAGCTTCGTGGCTACATTCGAAAGAAAATTGAATTTGAAAAACAGAGAATCTTACGAGACTACAAGGCACCTAATGGTACCGTGCAGAACGGGCTTTTGCGCGACATTATAAAAACCCTAAACCGCGTAAAATTCAACCTCGAGCATGTGGCAACTGCGTGTCGCACGCACGCTGAACTTTGCCAGAAGGAAGCTGCACGACTCGATACAGTTCCGAGGATAAATGGCCAGATACTCATGGTCGAGGGTGATGGTGCCAAAATTTATCAGCGAATTGTGAGCCAGAATGGTTCTCTAACCGAATTGGATGCAGCCCAGGCGGCCAAAGCAGGATGGCTTTTGAGCCAGTGGTCGACCCTATTTGATGAAACTGCCCCGGTAAAGGCGTATTTTGAACGCGCAGTAACGCTATCCACTGCAGACCAGACCACGTTAATGAGAACTGCTAAAGATGTCTTTGCAGAAATCCTGCATGATGATGTATTGTCCCTATGGGCAGACCGTCCTGATGCGCAGGCGATCGCAGAGAAGCTCGCAAAAGGCTCCAAGTTTTTCATTGAAACGGTCAATACGCTTAGCCCCGGTGACAAAAAGAGCTTCGCTGTTTTTCCAGGTGCGGATGTTGACAGCGATCGCGTACGCCAGTTTAGGAAAATGAGCGGTTGCGACACCAAGGATTGGCAGGCAATAACCTCTAGTAGCAATTTCCGTGCATCACTCCTTAGTGAGCTTCACCAGATTGCGCTTGCGAACACCCCAGGTATCGTTATTCAGCCTGGCGTTCAGAGTCTTGAGGCAGCAGAATTCAACAAGTGGTCAACCTATTCGCGCTTGAACCCGGACGGATGGCAACCTATATCGGATTCTCAGCTTGACGGATTGCAGGAGTGTAAGGAACTACTTGCCGTAGCCATCATTCTAGACGTCATCGGCGTCAAAATGGGCAATCTAATATGCAGTAACTATCCTGCTGTCAATTTTGGACAGTCAACGGTGAGGTCGTTGCCCAATGACTTAAACAAAGCGGCACGAATGTGGGCAATTGACAAAAGTGATCTAAACCAGCTCGAGCTTACTCACCTGGAAACTACTCTGAAAACCAGTATCCTCAATCTAAAGCAGAATAGTGAGCTTACTCCTGAAGGTGTAGTGCGAAGGCTGCGCGATAACCTGAGCAATAGCGGTACAGGAATGGAAAATTGGGATCCTGCCGCCGTGAGTCCACTATTACGAAGCTTCTGCATGAAGGATGCCGAACTTCGACAATACTATATTACCTTCACGTCCGCAAGTGCATCATTGCAGAATACGCTCTGGTATGTAAACGGGCAAAGTACCGTTTCAGGACGAAGAGTTGAACAATCCGGATACTACTGTATTAATCCTGCGTGCGGATCGTTTATTGGGGCTACCAAGGAGGAGGTTGAGCAGAATGAGTGGATGTGCAAGAGGTGTTCTGCAATCTATAGCACCGAGGGTTGTACCTACAAACCCGAATGGCTCGATCTCGTTGCTAGGACCAAGACCTCGCAACCCCAAGTTTATTCTACTCCAATAGTAACACAACCCTCAGCAGCAGAACCCGAGCCGCACGACTTCAATCGAGCATAGTCTGTTCAATTAAAGCTATTGTGTTACTGCTGAAAACTTGATAGGGGTGGCTGCTTAAGGCTGGAGGGTAAACTACCGGGGCAGTCACCGCAGTGACCGGGTTGCAAGGTTTTAGGTGAATGCTCCGGGAGGTGAGAATGGAACCGTATCCTGTAATAATGCAATCGACCACGGCTGGCAGCCTATTTCGCCTGTTT
>JAJZFK010000212.1 GCA_021805405.1 bacterium | reverse complement strand
AGCACAGCAGCACAGTACCCCTCACCACGAATACCGCGCCCTCACACCTTATCAGATGAAATACATCTGGGGGCGTGCGGGTACCGGTGGTGGTCCTAACACCAAGTCAATTGCGGAATTTTCCCGGTGCCCAAGTATGCCGATTGGAGGCATACAATGATGCTCCACACAAGATTAGCCATACCAATGATGCTTGTTTCGTTCATTGTACTACTTCAGGTGGCGTCGGCAAAGCGCATATTCGCTCAGACACCGCCAAGCTGACAGCCAGATTATTGGAAAATATCTGTACAGCCTTCGTTGAGCGCAGGGGCAACAGATTCAATTTCTACTGGGGCAAATACAGCCTCATTAGAAGCGGGCATGACGTTCATGGATCTGCCATTCCAGGTTTATACCGTGGATGCCGGGGTTACATGGAATGTTACTGCAACGTGGGTCGCGCCGGATGGGGCACCACCGCCATCCCAGGTGGTGGTTAAAGAGCAGGTAAATGGACAATGGGATACAGATCAGGAAGCAATTAACGGTGCGATTAACGCAAGCTACGGTTTCCAATCGGCGACAGAGTTCCAGTCCCATGGAGTCGTTTAAGTGGCGGCGTCAAATTCAGCTGCACTGTAACATTCGGTGTCCCACAGACGCCTAATATAGTGACGAAACCCGCCAACGGATTTCCCAATGTGACCGTTTTGCAGTGGGTTCCGATTAATGTGTACCCCGTGGTGTTTAACGATGATGGTCTCCAGACGGGCGGTGTTGTTTTGAGAGGAAATGAATTAGGGGCGTTGACCATCGCCAGCCCAATTGTAGCTGGGGAATACGTGGGTATTGTCTGGAAATACACAGTAACAACCCCGGTGGCCTTCGTGCTACCAAAACAAACCTATCCTAACGGCTTGTGGATGTTCGTTCAGCTCATTGACCCAAACCGGCCAGACTACAGTTCTAATAGTTTTGGGTTGGATAATGTGTGTCCATACACCTACTGTTTGCCTGCCAATCCTCCGTTCTAAGCCGACGGAACAGAAGGAACTTTTGCAGATGGGCCTTTCCTCACGCTGCAAAATCCGCCACCACCTAGTGTGTCGTCGTACAACCAGATCGGTGACAGCTTTCAGACTTATGTAATGTACCAACCACCTGGAGCGGGCAGCGATTATGTGCCAGTGGACGAGGTAGAGTGGCATTGGAAGGGAACGGTCAGTTTCAAAAATGGTGTTTGGAGCCTTTCCGCCCCTACCTTGATTGGAAATGTTGATGATGTTTACACCGCGCAGTTCCCTCAATGGACGGCTGCCTTTCAAAATTCCTAGACAGGAGGTAGCAGGTGATGTTTTATATACCGAATAGAGTGACGAGAGTGACTGTTCAGTGCTTTTGTGCAATAAGCTTCGTGTTTGCTGTGGCACTACTACCACTTGGGAGCGCTGCTGCCCAGGCTAACCCGCACTCGATGCCCTCGACGCCTCGTGAGACGCAACTTGACGAAGAATTTGAGCCGTATGTACTACGTGACACCGGCATTGAAGCGCGTGTGGAGGCCGACATACGCGCTGGAAACACTCCGCTGGCGATGGACGATTCACTAAAGAGAATACGAGCTGATTGGGACTCACTGCAGGAGCTAGCAGACCGTGATGCCGCATTGAAAAAGATGGCGCGCGATCGACTATTCCATACGTGCGACGCTCTCGGCCAGCTTTACGAGTACCAACGGGACTACGTTCATGCCCTTATGTACTATAGTGCGCCATGGTTTTATAGCAAAACGGGTGAGTTACCCTCAGATTTCTCTGCGAATTGCGCGCAAACGTTGAGGCTGATTAACCGTAAGCCGCCATTTTCCGCGGCCCGCCATGAGCCGCTAATACCTGGTACGCATATCCCAGCGTGTACCTCCAATGCGGCCATCTGTTATTACCACTTGGGTAATTACGGAATGGCATGCCTTGCAGCTGCGCGTTTTAAACCATTGTTGAAGGTCTTAGCGTTGTACAACCAATTAAACGATGCCAACGTGTGGAACGTGGCACCGGAACAAGCCAAAAAGGCAAGTGATGCTGATCGATATTACGTTCAAGCTCTTACGGATTCAGGATTTGATAACATTGGGAATAACCTAACAATCCGTAGATTGAAGGCTGCACTCCGTATAGAGCCAGGTAACCCCAAGATATGGAAGATGCTAGGTTACGCTTACACTGATGGCTTCGCTTTCAAGCAGGTAACTGTTCATGACGAACTATCAGCCATTAAGGCCTATAGGCAGGCGGTAAAACTCGATCCCAACAACGCGAAATATTGGGATGAAATCGGTGGCACGTACGAGTGTATTGACCAGATGCTTCAACCTGATTTCAACGCTCCTTCGTCTATGTATCTGGCGATGATCCATTACGCCCGGGAAGCTATTGCTGCCTACAAGGTTTCATTGGGTATCAAGGTGAACTACGATACACCCCACACGATAGCGTATTTGGAGTCGCAGATCAAGTCATGGCAGCAAACGGTTAATCTGCTTCAACATGAACAACTCGAGGATGATCTCGTGAAACAGGAG
>JAJZFK010000270.1 GCA_021805405.1 bacterium | reverse complement strand
AGAAGATTGATCGTGCTAAATAACGATGGCTCAAAGGATTTCGTGCTTGTGGCACTCTGGTGACCACAGTTACACGTCCGCCCATGAGGTGTGTGATATTCCAGAGTGCAGCGATCAAATCTGCGCAGGCTGCCGTGTAAGATCGGTAAATGATTCCTCACTTGCTATTCCTGTAAAGGATAAACGGTACAACTCGACTAAGTTATCCTCAAGGCTCCCTGGATCAGGTGCTTTAAGTCAGCGCAGTGCAAGATTGCAATTTCCGCCGCGCAACAAAAGCTTGAATCAGCCGCCTATACCAAGCCCTTTGATGCAGTCGAAATTGAAGCATGAAAATCACACACGATCTTAACACACTTAAATGGCAGGTCTCTGGCTGGACGCCCTACCTGTGGCGGTTCACTAACTCCAACGAAACCGGGGCTACCTGCCAGGCGGAGATTCCGGATATACCGGTGCAGGTTCCTGGCTCCGTGCAGAAGGCACTAATTCAAGCACGGATAATAGAGGACTGGAATATTGGGATGAATGCCCGGAGCTGTGAATGGGTAGAGAACCGGCACTGGATGTACACGACCCTGTTGCCAACCGAATGGTTCTCTGGAGAACATACACACCAGCTTGTTTGCAACGGTTTGGACTATTCTGGATGGGTATTTTTGGACGGGCAACAGATTGGTGAATTTAAAGGCACGCACACACCGCACATATTTAAAATTCCCGAAACAAGCAGTGTGGCCGCCCGCCGACTGCAAATCATCTTCGACTGCCCTCCGCGCTGGCTAGGACAATTTGGTCATACCTCGCAGATGACCGATTGGAAACCGCGGTTCAACTACACATGGGACTGGACAGCCCGGCTCGTTCAGACTGGAATATGGGACTCCATCGTCATTGAGACGCACGACGGCGACGTAATAAAGGGCCTTCGGTGCCATGCTACGGTCAATGGGTCAGGAAGCGAACTCTTTGCCTGCGCGACTGTTCCTCCTCATCGCAGCGTAGCATTGCACCTGCTAACAAACGGCGTAATTGTACATGCCCGTGTGGTTAGTGCGCACGAACTTGGCGATGGCGTAATGTGGCGGGAACTCGCAGTGGAACGCTGGCACTCTGTTGGTCGCGGTGCGCAACACCTATACACTTTGAGGTGTTCCCTTCTAGGCGATAATCAGGAGCTCCTGGATGTGCAGGAGCTCTCGGTGGGCTTTCGCAATGTGGAATGGCGGCAGTGCACGGGCGCAGACGCTAGTTCCGCCCCCTGGTTATGCGTGGTGAACGGCGAGCCACTCTTTCTTCAAGGCGTAAACTGGACGCCAATTCGGCCCAACTTTGCCGACGTTACCGATGAGCAGTACCACGAGTTGCTAACACAGTACCGTGATTTGGGCTGCAACCTGCTGCGCGTGTGGGGCGGAGGGTTTCTTGAAAAGGAGATCTTTTACAATGTGTGCGATGAGCTGGGTCTCCTGGTTTGGCAGGAGATTCCCCTATCATCTTCAGGTATCGACAACTGGCCACCAGAAGATACCGAGAGTATTTCGCAGATGTGCAATATTACTTGCTCCTTCATTGAGCGCAGGCAGCACCACCCGTCGCTGCTGTTATGGTGCGGCGGCAATGAACTACAGGGTAGCCCGGATGGCGGAAAAACCGGTGGTGGATTACCAGTGACGAACAGCCACCCACTAATAGCTGCCTGTACGAACGTTGCTGCGGCGATGGATCCGCATCGAAGGTTTCTGCCAACTTCCTCTAGTGGCCCGACATTTACAGCGGATGCTGCGGACTTTGGCAAGCAGATTCATTGGGATGTGCACGGGCCGTGGAAGCTTTGGGGAGACGAAAGTGATTGGCAGGAGTACTGGGAGCACGACGACGCACTGTTTCGCTCAGAAACTGGTGCGCCGGGTGCATCCCCCCTAGACATCCTGATGTGGGCAGCTGGAACCACGTCTCCGGGACCCTGTAATAACGATAACCCGCTGTGGCGCCGGATGTCCTGGTGGATAGAAGAGCCGGAGTTTATAGCGGAACACGGAAGGACACCCGTAGATCCCCGGGAGTACATCAACTGGAGCCAGGAGCGACAGGCACGAGCACTCGCAGTGGCCGCCTGGTCGTGCAAGGCCCGGTTTCCGCGGTGCGGCGGTTTCCTGGTATGGATGGGACACGACAGCTTTCCGTGCCCCGCCAACACGGCCATTATAGATTTCTGGGGGCGGCCTAAGCCGGCAGCAATTGCACTTCAACAGGTTTTTAGGGCAGCAGCCGGGCAGAATTACAGTAAGGAGTAAATTGCAAATACATGGCAACATTGCATTCCCTCACGTTTGATGCAGCACAAGTGCGCGACCAATTCATGCGCGATGGATTCCTTATCCACCGCAAACCAATTTTTAATAAGGAGCTCCTGGCACGAGCGGTGCAGGGGCTGCTAAGCGTGCGCAATCGCATTTCAGATACCGGTGAGGAGCCGGCATCAGGCTGGACGCACTCCTCTGAATCGGCGGCACTAACGAAGATTGAACAACCCCAGCTTGCAAGCGCAGCGCTAAGGGAAGCCCTGAAC
>JAJZFK010000277.1 GCA_021805405.1 bacterium | reverse complement strand
GCCGCTGCCGCTGATTCCGTACAGGTCGTTCGCGTTCGGCACCCGCTCGGTGCGCCACACGTTGCCGTCGCGGCGAAATACCGAGCCACCGAGTCCCACCGCGAACATCGGCGCGCCGGGAGCCGCGAAGGTCGACAGCAGGGCAGGGTCCGAGATCTCGGTCGTTCCCACGAGCGACGCGCCCGAACCGCGCAGCGTCATCACCGTGCCCCACCATCCCGCCGTATTATACCAATATAAATCCCATCAATGCTGCGGCAATTAGAGCAAGCGTTGGGCCGTCGTACCGCTGCAGGGTCGGGCCGTCTGCGCTGTGAAGCTGCGCGGACATAAGTGCGAGCGTAGCAGCTGCAATTGCGCAGACACCTGCCGCCAGTCCGTCCACGCCATCAATGGCGTCCACTGTTTTTGTAACAACAAACACCCATACTACCGTGCAGATAAGCGAAACCGGCAGCCCAAGGGCGTGCCAATAAACATCAGGGTTATAGTGAGCTGGTAATGGCCCGGCAAATGGGTTGGATATACCGTCTATGCGCACGCCAAAAACGAAGAGGATAATGCCGATGGCAACGAGGCCCAAAGCCTGCCACTTGGCTGCCAGGTCTTTCAGGTCATCCGCTAGACCCAACAGGGCAGCGAGCAGTACTGCAACAAGGAGGCCAATAACCTCGTGTGTCCAGTTATGCTGTCCACTAGAAATCTGCCGAACCGTGACGGTTAAAATTACAGCGACCAAAAATCCTACGAGGATAGCGACCCCACCTAGCCGCGGCATTGGTTTGGTGTTAATACGGCGAGCCGATGGTTGGTCTACTGCGCCAATCCGTTCGGCCCAGCGCTTCACGCCGGGTGTTAGTGCGCCAACCACCAGGGCAGCGACGATGGCTGCTGTAAGTATTCCGTACACTATGGGTTCCTCATCTGCCCTGGCTGAAACTCCCTATCCGTTGTGCGCCCGGTTTCATATGAATAGTGAAATCCGCGGCTGTTAGCAACGGATTAAGTGCGGACTTAGTGACTGCACTATGCACCTCCAGGTGCATAGTGACAGGATGACCCACCATTTTGCCCTTTGACTTTGAAAGTACAGGAACGGTAATGGTAAACGGTGAACTGAGTGCGTCTGTCCGTAGAATCTGGTTTGTACTCATGTTGATGAACCACGTCCAGTTAACATCTACGGATTTTCGCCGCGCCTTTGATTTGCTTGCGGGCACAAAAGCCGTTACCGTACCGTAAATTTTGCCGTTCAAAACCTGTGTTCGTGCCAGTTTAGGATTTTTGAGATTGGCCGGTAGAAGTTTTCCTGCAGCAAAATAGAGCCCATTAAAGATAGTGCCCATCTGAGCCTGCGTTGCAAGCAGATCCAAAACACCCTTAAGGGTCGCAGATGTTGGTCCCACACTGTACCGGTTAGCCGTAGGAACATATACCGTGAACTGCTTTCCGTTGCTGCAAACTTCCCTTACGCCACCTTCAGCAATTACTTTTATGAGAAGATAGTTAGGCCGCATTAGGATAAGCTCAATCTTCTGCGTGACTGTGCCAGATGGTGAGTGGACGACGACATCCGCCGACTCGCTGTAGCTATGCAACGCAGCGTACATTTGCTGGCATCGCTGCAGTATGTTGGCCGCGGTAGGCTGAACAGGCTGTGAGGCACCTGAGGTGCGGCACGTTGAAACCAGCAGGGCAACCATAATTGGCAAATTGATCTTCATGGTATCCACCGGGAATAGTGCAATCAGTATAGCATGCACTCGGCTTGATGCGCCAAGACGGAGCGTAGCAGCCAGATGGTTAGGCTGCAGGCAATTGTTGGTGAAGAGGGTTAACAATTTGCGCCTTTAGAGTGCTATACCAGGCACAGTTGCGCTTTCCCTAGGTTATTGGTGAAGGATGCATCATATATCTTGTTGAACATGGTTGGTAATCATTCATACGTTAGAGGATACTGATGCAAAAATTTGTCCTGGGGACTATGGCTGCTGACGATTGGCAAGAGGTGGGTGCGCTCATTCACGCATCCATCAACCAGTGGTACACGGCACATATGGGCAAACCAGCATTCACTTGCTCGCCTGAGGATACAGTACTATTCTGCTCCGAGTATGAAGCGCTGGATACCGACTGTTGCTTTGTGGTGCGTGACATTGAAACCTGCAAAATAGTTGCTTCGTGTTTCTATCATCCTAGGCCAACGCACATCTCGCTAGGTATCCTCAATGTTCACCCCGAGTACTTTGGCAAAGGCGCTGCTCGGATTGTCCTCAACGCTGTGGTGGCGACAGGAAATAGCCTTAACCTTCCGGTTCGCCTGGTCTCCAGTTTAATGAATCTCGATTCGTTCTCGCTTTACAACCGCGCAGGCTTTGTACCCCGGGCTACCTATCAGGATATGGTGATTCCCGCTGAGTCTAGTCGCCTTACGATTGATGCTGCACGAACCCGACAGATTCGCGACGCGGTGCAACAGGATGCCATGGCCATGGCCAGCCTCGAATTCGAGCAATGCGGCATTCAGCGGTTAAAAGACTTTCAGCATATACTGGCCAATCGTTCGGGAATCTG
>JAJZFK010000441.1 GCA_021805405.1 bacterium | reverse complement strand
ATTCTTTCCTCAAGCAATAATAAAGTTGCCTGGAACTGCGGTTCGGCTTCAAAACGTTTTTGCATGGGCTGGCCTAACAATAAATAGGCTAATGATAATAAACTCATGCCCTGGTGGTGTGCCATATACGCGTAAACGATGACGCCGCGATCGCCGCGCGGTATATGTTGACGGGTGAAGTCGATCGCTTCGTAGAACCCATAGGAGCCATGAACGCCGATACCAGCAAGGTGCTGGAGGTTACGGGTGCACTGCGAAGGGGCAAGAGGCAGCGCGAGTGCGGTGGCATAAGGCGAAACCACCGTATCACTCTCCAGGCCTCGTTTAATTCCAAGACCAGGTACGCCAAAGGCACGATACTGGTAAGTTTTATTTACATCCAGGGCGCTGAACGCGGCCTCGGAAATGCCCCACGGTATGCTTCGCTGAGCGCCGTACGCTATCTGGCAGGCAACTGCAGTTCGGCAGGCATCATCCAGAATGGAATTTTCAAACGACTTCGTAAGCAGCAGAGGCATGAGATACTCAAACATTGTGCCGCTCCATGAGAGCAGTACGCGGCGACCATACGCAATACCAAAGGGCCTGCCAAGGGACCACCAGTGTTCGATGGGTACTTCACCACGAGCGATCGCAACAAAACTTCCAAGGCGGGCCTCACTCGCTAATAGGTCGTAGTGGCCGGGATCCATCCGTTGGTCGGAGACGTTGTAGCCCGTGTTAAACAGGTTACGATCTGTGTCGTACAAAAACCTCATATTCGTGTGGTGCGCAAGTGCCTGCACTTGTTCCAGAACAGAGCCGGCATCGCTCACCAACTTTTCGGCGGCTGTACGTGCTATGTGTTCAGCTTCAGCAACGCGCCGTAGCCACTCGGTGGCTTCAACAGCGATGTCGAGCTCCATCTGAGGCATCATCGCTAGGGACCGAAGTCCGGGTACTTCTCCGCGGGCCAACATACGCAACGTTACATGGCACCGCAGGGCTTGGCGCACCCAGGTATGTGCGTCTTTACTAATGTCCAGCAGGCTGGTCTCAGGCGGGTTGGCGAGGAGTTCGATCCAGCCAAGGTAAATATCAACCGTGTTATTCCACGCTGCAATTTGATTGCTCACCTGCTTCAACCAGTAATTCACTTCACCTTCACGGTCGTCATTAAGAGTAGTTAGGCCTTCTGCTAGAGCCGCCAACTGCCGGATGCCAGTCACCATTTCATGGAGAGTGAGTGCCTGCGGCGCACAGAGAGTATCCAGCGTTGAAACCGACTTTTCAAGCGTGGGCAATAGCATTTTGTATTTATGCATAGCGAGCACTAGCAGGCGAAGGGTATCCCTCAATCCTTGAAAGCAGCGAGCAGAAACAATGGGTGCCGTTGAGATGTCGTCGGTTGCTGCTTCTAGCGCCCATAAACTTCCTAGTAGGTTGCCGGTGTCAACCATAGATACGTACCGGGGATAGAGTGGTTCGAGGGACAGAATGTTGTACCAGTTTAAGAGGTGTCCCTCGTAGCGCTCCAGTTTATTGATTGACTCAAAGGTGCGCAGGGTACGAGCCAGCACCTCGTCTGCCGTAATGTAACCAAAATCAAAGGCGCTATAAGCAGCCATGAGACTTAGCCCAATATTGGTAGGTGAAGTACGCGGTGCCACCTCCACACGGAGGGTCTCCTGAAAATTGTCTGGTGGTAGCCAGTTGCTCTGCGCACCCACAAACTCGGCAAAGAAGCGCCAGCATTCCCTTGCGTTCTGGCGCAGAAATGTTCGATCATCTTCACCTAATTTCTGGCTTGCTATCGGCTTAGTAGGTGTGTTGATCCAGTAAGTTATTGCAGGCGAGAATATCCAAAGAAGGAGGAATGGCTGAGCTACGAGCCATGTTGTAGTATGACTGCCGAATAGGATCAGGTCAAAAACAAAGGAGGCCAGGGAGATCCAGAGCATTCCAGTAATAAATTTAGCTTGGCGGTTTCTGGATTTTCGGTGGGTTTCCTGCGCCGTCTCCCACTCTAGCAACAATGAATGGGAGATATATCGCCGATAGACCACACGGACGATTGCATCCAGCGATGAGTATGCCTCATAAGGTAGCATGGAAGTTTGGAATGCCGATTTTGCGAGTGCTGTAACCATGAGCCGCCACGTAGTGCGATGTGTAGCAGGTCTGGTTGTCACGCCATTCATAACCTGGTTGACAAACGGCAGAAAGAGAACAAGAGCAACCAGTAGGCTCACCCTAACCGGCGAGGCGTCACCGTACCATGCTGCTACTAGAAGGATAATTTCGGCGATGGGCAGAAGGCTGCGTCTAAGGTTATCCGCGATCTTCCACCTGCAAAATGGCGAGAGAATATTGCGCTCACGCTCGTTGTCACCATGGGGAACTTGCCTGAAGAGCCAGTCGATAATCTGCCAGTCACCTCGTGTCCATCTGTGTTGCCGTCTCGTGTATGCGAGGTAGTCGGCTGGGAAAAGGTCTAGCAGTTCAATATTTGTCGCCATACCAACCCGCACGTGTGAACCCTCAAGCAGATCGTGGCTAAGCAGGTGCGATTCGGGAAACCGCCCACTTAGCTGCTCATGAAATATAGCAAGATCGTAGATTCCTTTGCCGTAGTAGCTTCCCTCGTCTACAAGGTCGTGGTTAACGTCAGAACTGGTGGCTCCATAGGGATCCGTGCCGCTGGTATCCGTAAAGATTCGTGAGAACCGGGTGGCCATCGCACTTGGCAGGCTCGTACGGACGGAAGGCTGAACGATTGTGTAACCACGCACAACCTTGCCATCGACTTTCGAGAGCACAGCCTTGTTTAGAGGATGCGATATCGTCTCTACCATGCGCCTTGCGGTATCCCGCGGCAATTGGGTGTCGGCATCCAGTGTAATAACGTAACGAACTGACTTTAAACAGGACTCGTCACCAACGCGAACGTAACGATCGGGCAACGCGGTTGTATCACCTGAGAGGTACCGGTTAAGCTGCTCAAGTTTGCCCCTTTTCCTTTCCCAGCCAATCCACCGGTTTTCGCAGGCGCACCATGTGCGAGGGCGATGAAACAGGAAGAACCTTGGCTCGCCATATTTGCTGTTAAGTCGCTCTACTTCCCGGGTAACCACG
Source organism: bacterium (assembly GCA_021805405.1). Classification (GTDB taxonomy): domain Bacteria; phylum Armatimonadota; class Chthonomonadetes; order Chthonomonadales; family Chthonomonadaceae; genus JAJZFK01. Next base: position 7,418 of record JAJZFK010000441.1, on the reverse strand, counting down.
TCAAGGTGTTCGCCGTCCTCTGGCATATCCTGCTGTGGGCCGTCAGAAAAGTCGCTGATTAATCCAAAGTAGAGATGATCCTCCATATTGGCGAGATAGCGAATTTCAAGGTGCTCAACTTCTTTTTTTATACTCTCGGCAGTGAGCAGCATCATGGGTACAACTACGAGAGTAGTACAGTTGTCTGGAATACCATCCTTGTAAGACATTGATGGGACGAAGCGCGGGGATATAATCCGTGTAATGAGGTAGTTTACAAAGTTCGTGGCTAGTTCGCTAGCAGTTAGTAGTACAAAAACACTGCACAAAACGACGAGTACAATGGAAGTGTGCAGATTAACGGTTTCGACTATAAACCAAGATGCGGCGATAAGTGAGAGGCATAAGATCACGAAAATATATATCTCACCTCGCGCCTTATCAATAGGGGAAGTTATGCGCACCCATAAAGGCGGCTTGCGACGACAAATGCGGTCTAGTTGTGGTTTACCGTCGTCTAAAAGATAGAAGCCAACGTGGCGCCTAAGTTCGTCCTCCCCCCGTTCAGCGAGCGATACAGCATGGTTAGCAACACCGATCTCGGTTTCCCCGCACTCGCGTGATAGGTTTTCCACGACCACTCTGTAGTGGTCGCGCGTTGGAAAGTCCATATGTGAGTAGGTGTTAACAGGGTCACGTGCCAGTGCCGCATGTACGAGGCTAAGATCCTCGAACATTGACCTCCAATCGAGGTTCGACAGTCGCCTAAGGCTCGATATCGCATCGGAAAGTGATAGTTGCTGTGCACTCTGGTCTAAACGTTCTTGTTGTACGGCAGAGGATAGTGGCGATCCTACACCGGACTCCAGCCAGGACTGGATGGATGAAATTGCAAGCTCTTCATCAAACAGATAGTCTAGAAGCTGGTCGGCAAGATGTGCAGTGGGCAACGGGTAATCGAGTTCCATCTGGGTTACGAATTTTGCCAGAGCACCAGGATAAGTGCGCGTTGCGGTAAGGATTCGGTTAGCAAGAAAGTCTGCTACGTCGCCCTCGTTCTCGCGGCCTTCAACCTTAATAGCCAGTTGTTGTATGCATTCTATGAGCCGGATGCGAATCATCTGGGGCATCGCCCAAAGTTCACCAATGCTGAGGGGTGTTACACTTTGGAATGCGTGAACGAAGCTGAATAATCGCGACGTGTCGAGACGTGTATCCTGTTCGGTTATGAGGTCAGCCGCTAGTCCATAAATACGCGGCAATCCCGCGTAGGGACCGTCCGCAATGATGGGCAGTTTGTTGTAGAAACTTCTAGGAAGATTGCGCCTGAATTCTTCAACGTGTTCTTGAAGAATAAATGCATTGTCAAGAAGGAGTGCGGATGCCATGGATGGTGACTGCTGATTGAGCTTTCGCTGTTGTAGCCCTCGGTCAACTTCCTTCAAATTGACCTCGCACTGTTTTACTCGCTGCAGAAGTGTTGCGCCCCGGCTCCTTTGAGAGTCCAACGGCAGCCGCGATGCAAGTGTCAAGGCAGCCGACCGAATGCCTCGCATTGTGCGTGGGTTACTGTGCCCGGAAACAGCCTCGGCAGCACTGGTACGATTCTGGGTGCAGCGGAATGAGAACATTACCGGCGAGCCTCCGGGGCTCTGCCTTAGGGCTGAGAGAGTCTGGTCTAACTCTTCGGATGTAACCCGCGCAACAAGAAACGTCTCACCTGGTAGGAGCCATTGCTGGTAGTTCACAAACGTATTAAAGGCAGACACGGCTCTGGATGCTAGATACTGTCCAGATGCACTATAGGGCGTAATTTGAGTATGTCTGCGAGTAAAAGCGTTCGTGCGCTCTAAAGTGGCGCTGGCAGCTGCGCTATCGAGATAGATAGCGAGTACTATCCAGTTATCGGGCATTACAAGTGGTCTTTCCGCGGGTGTTACATCAAAAAAATTCCAGTCCGCAACTATGCTGATGGATCAAAATTTAACGACATATTCCCGGCATTAACAGCTAACCTTCGGGGGAGTAGCGTAGAAGATACCGCAGTTATAACAGCCCATACGTTTGCTAATCGCAGTTAAGCGCCACGAAAATTTGTGCGCATGGAGCGTATTGGAGAAGACAAATAGCGATGCACTGCATTGTGAGGTTCACGACGATTTGGCAGCGACGCCAGAATAACCTAACGAGCTGCGACCCTACAGGTCGACACCAGGTGGCTTACTATCGTCTCAAATACAGATATCCGCACGAAGCAATCAGCAAACCATTTCATGTTGAGGTGGACGGCAATATAACAGGTCACACGGCGGTTGACTCAGGTTATTTTGTTATGTTATACTCGCAAGTGAAATTTTGCACAATCTTTTTTGGAAAGGCAGCGAGGCCGGTCGAACTATATGAACAGGTTATCTACTAGCCAGCAACAGTTAACACGTGGCCCACGCGTTTCGTTTGAACGCGCTCGAGGAATCTACGCTCTGCACGTAACCCGTGACGTTGCACACGCTAAAGTTCAGTTGAAGGAAGGCGACGAAAGGATAGGCGCGACAACAAGAATCCTGAATGCACTCGCCAAAGCGAACATCGCCATTTTCCTCATCAAGCTTCACAAATCTGGCCTAACTTTTGCTCTTGCAGGCTCTAACCTTTCGCGTGCAGAAGCGACTCTCTCTCATTTTGATGTTGCCGTAACTACAAGGCGCGATCTTGCCGTTGTGGCCATCATAGCCGGCTCTATGCGTGAGGTTTCTGGAATTATGACAGATATAAGCGATGCACTACTAACTGCGGGAGCCACAATATATGAAACCGGCGACTCGCATGACTCGGTGCAGTGCCTGATTGAGGAAGACAGGTTGAACGACTCCATTTCCCGGCTACTGGATACGTTCGAACTTCCTGAGAGTGCGGTGGAGGAGCATCCTCTTTATGCAAATACAAGGGATGACCAGCCATGAAAATCCTCGTCCAGAAGTTTGGCGGTACGTCTGTTGACCGTCCGGAGCACCGCGCTCTTGCGGCGCGCAAGGTTATCCAGGCTCGCGACGCCGGTTATAGCCCGGTTGTAGTCGTCTCGGCTATTGGCCGTGCGGGTGCACCGTATGCGACCGACACTCTTATCAAATTTTTGAAGGACGTAGATCCACAGACTTCTCCCTCCGAACGCGAACTTGACATGATGATGGCGTGCGGGGAGATTATATCTACCGCAGTGTTTGCCCAGACGCTGACTGCCAAGGGTTGTAAAGCTATTGCACTTTCTGGCGGGCAGGCTGGCATCATCACCGACCCCAAATTTGGGGATGCACGTATCAGCGAGATAAGGCCCCAGTACATTCTACGCCTGTTAGAGCAGGGTTACATCCCTGTGGTATGTGGATTTCAGGGTATAACAGAACCCGCGGTCGACTACGAACATGGCGCTATTACCACATTGGGCCGAGGTGGTAGCGATACCACTGCGGCAGCTCTAGGGGTGGCACTTCACGCACATGCTGTTGAGATCTTTACAGACGTTGACGGCATCAAAACTGCAGATCCCGATCTTGTCCCCGCAGCATTAACGCTAGTGAGCTGTAGCTATGAAGAGGTTGCAGAGATCGCCCATCAGGGGGCGAAAGTCGTTCACCCCAGAGCGGCTGAACTCGCCATGGATCACGATATACCACTTTGGGTTAAGTCTACATTCTCAGATGCACCCGGTACCTGTATTGCAGTGCGCGACAGTAAAGCATCACCGCGTCTCACGGGTATTACTCACACCGGCAGGGCGGTATTCATCCGGCTGGAGATAGGGGATACCGTTCACAAACAGCAGATAGAGCGCGAGGTGTATCGCATGATGGCTCGTGCTGGAGTTTCTATCTACTTTGTAACGTTTAGTGCGCGAACTCTATCCTTTGTCGTAGATCGAAAAGTCTATCCTATCGCACGTGACCTGCTTGACGGAATGGTGGTTCCTATACCGCATGATCCCGCCGAGTGCGGCGGGAAAGTGGGAACCTTCTACATTTTCAAGTACAGTGATGGGCAGGACCTGGCTTACAGTGTTCAGCGGCCGCTGCTGGAGCCAATGGAAGGTTCCATCACCGTGCGCGATGTGCCAGCAACTGCCGTTGAGAACTGCACTGTGATCTCCGTTATAGCTTCAGGACACCGGGCCCAGGCAGGTGTCATGGCGAAGATTTTTGAGTGTCTCTCCTGTGCGGGTGTACCAATCTATCAGACCGCAGATACTGAAATGTCGATTTCATTTCTTATTTCCGAAACAGATGTCGATCGGTCTGTCACACTCTTGCACGGATTACTCTTTGAGAACAACGCTGTCAGTTAGGATAACATGATGACGTCCGATGAGGATGGTAAATCAAATAGACGACTGGAAGAACCAGATGATAAACCCGCGGATAGCAGCACCGTGGGTAGTGGTGTACATTCCTCATTGAACCCATCCTCGTTCTTTGCAGCGCCACCAGTTTTGCCGGAAGTGCCTCAGTTAGAGAAAGTACGGCCACCCGTTAAGGATATCCGGAGCCATCCCATAGCGAAGTGGTCACAATCTGGGGCTGCCGCCTCTATGACGTCCACGCTGGTGATTCCAATCGCGCTCTTTTCGTATCTTGGCTACCTATTGGATAATAGGCTCCATCATACGACACCATATTGTGCACTAGGTGGCTTTATACTGGGAGTGGTGGGGAGCGGGATGGGAGTTTACAATATACTGCAGAGGCTTAAGTAAAAATCGAGAGCGATTTCGGCACTAAATCGTCCTATTCGTGTCATAATATGACCGGCGGATTCGGGCGAAATATGCAGGTCAATACTATGGTAGACACAGAATTGCCGAAGCGCTGTATACGTTCTTCGATCATTTTGGGCGTTCTTGTAGCGCTCACACTAGTGCTCGGCAGGCTACCCTTACTGGCTTCAGCGTTCTTGGGTATGGTGCTCATAAGCAACGCGGGTATGTACGCTCTTATATACGCGTGTGGGCGTCTGTTTCGTCGCAATGGCAGATTTACGGGCGTGCGCGCAATGTATGCGGCGTTCCTGCTGAAACTGCCGGCCTATTTTGTTTTGGTTGGGCTTTTGGTGCACTGGGTAGGATTGACAAGCCCCGTGCTAATGGCGATGGTGGGTGGCATCAGCCTCCTTCCTGCAGTAATCACCGCCAAAACAATTGGAATATATTTAACTCAGACTGCATCTCAACCGGGTCCGTAGGGAGGTCGCGCAGTGCCGCAGGTTTTAGTTCCTGTTAGCAACGGTCGTAATATAGTCATCGCTCAGGCGATGCAGGGTGAGTCGGCAGACTTGTCTGCTTCCGCACGTCATTCCGAAAAGCCACAAAACAGCCTTGGTGAACTGCCAGATCCTCACCTGCTGTTTGCAAACTCTCTCCTGGTCGGCATCATCCTCGTAATTGCTGGTTTTGTCGCTACGCGAAACCTCAAGAAGATACCTTCCGGCGTACAGAACATCGCTGAGGCAGTGGCAGATGGGCTTAACAATTTTGTACGGGCCAATATTGGGCCCGGCGGTGAAAAGTATACGCCGCTTGTTGGAACGCTGTTTCTGTACATCTTTGCGATGAACCTTATTGGCCTCATTCCAGGATTTCACTCACCAACTAGCAACATTACCATCACGCTAGCTCTGGGAGTATGTATTTTCTGCTACGTACAGTGGGAAGGCATTAGAGCCCAGGGTCTTTTTGGTCATATCAAGCATTTCATGGGTCCGCTTCCTATCGCTGCGATCCTCGTAATGCCAATCGAACTGATTTCTGAGATTGCTAAGCCGTTCACTCTCGCTATTCGACTTTTCGGTAACATATTTGGCGAAGATGTGATTATGGTTGTTCTTGCAAGCATGGGTACGCTGTTTGGTGGTTCCATACTCGGGTGGATCCCGGTACAATTCCCCATTTTACTACTCATGCTTCTAACCGACGTGGTGCAGGCGCTGGTGTTTTCCATCCTCACCTGCATCTATCTGTCACTGGTCACGCAGCATCATGGCGCGGCCCACGCAGATCATTCCGCTGAGCATCATGGTGAGCAATTGGTCGCTCACTAGCGCAGGCATGTTTGATTTTCCAAATCCAACTGATTGTTTGAGATAATCGAAAGGAATTCGATCCTATGGTTTACTTTATGGCTCTTGCCCTTGCGGTGGGACTGGGTGTGCCAATCGCAGTTGTAGGCGCAGGACTTGGTCAGGGCAAAGCTGCCGCGGCAGCTCTTGAGGGCGTCGCGCGCCAGCCAGAGGCACAGCCAATGCTGCAGACGATGATGATCCTTGGCCTCGCCTTTATTGAGTCCCTGGTTCTGTTCGCGTTCGTTCTTTGCTTCCTGTTGCTTGGCCACCTGCCCAACACTGCGGATGTTCTTAAGCTTATTCATTAAGCAGTCTGCCCTGAAATACCGTCCTGGCTGGTCGGTACCTTGCGAGGTGCCGACCTGGACGAGAGGATACTATGTCTGCAATTCAGGAATCACTGAAGTTTAGTCCTACAGTTTTTGTGCTCCAGATTATACTGTTTCTTCTGCTACTGCAGGTGATGACACAGGTATTCTGGAAACCCATGCTTGGGCACCTCTACCAGCGCAAGAACGATACCGAGGCGCAGTACGCAGCTCGCGATAGCCTGCAGGTTCGTATGGAGCGACTTCGAGCCGAATACCAGGAGAGCATCGCTCGTATGGAGACAGAGGCTCGCGCCAGTATTGCTAAAGCTGTGCATGAAACACAGTTAGAGCGAGACCGCATTTTGATGGAGGCCCGACAGGCGGCTGATAAGGCTATAAAAGAGGGGCTGGTGGCCGCAGAAGTGGAGCGAATCGCTGCCCTTGAATTGTTGCGTCCGAAGGTTACCAATGCAGCACTTTCGGTTGCAGGTGAAACACTTGGAACGGCGGTAAGTGTTGATAGGTTGCGAAGTCACATTGAGGCTCGTGTTTCGACGTCCAGTTCTAACTAGATTACTTGAACAGTTTCAGGTAGAGGAGAATTCAGCCTGAATGGCTCTCTTTGTTTTTAATCCGTTTCACATAGAGTATCCGCAGTACACTCTGCCTTTAGCGCTGGGCTTTATTCTACTGGTTGCTCTCCTGTGGAATAAGGCAAAACCTGCTGCTACAAAGGCCCTGAAATCCAGGGCGGATAAGGTGCAAGAGGAGATTGAACGCGCGGAGTCACTTCGCGCTCAGGCTCAGCAGGTGCATGACGAGTATGCTTCCAGGCTCGCATCCATTGAGCGCGAGCATCAAGAACAGCGCGACCGTGCCACCGCTGAGGCCAACAGCGCTTGCGCAATTATCCTGGCAGATGCACGGGAAGCAGCCGAAGCAATTACGCGCAGAGCTACCGAAGAGGTAGCCCGTGAGCGAACGCGCCAAAGAATCCTGCTTCGCCGCCAGGTCGTTGAAATG
>JAJZFK010000070.1 GCA_021805405.1 bacterium | reverse complement strand
ATTAGCCTCGATATCTTCAGGCGGAGGCGGATACAGCTGCACGTCATCGGGATTCAGCTTGGCAGGGCCGGTGCTTAACGGCGGGCCAATTTTCGGCTCACCCACTGGCTGCTGCGCCGCATCCTGCTGCAGGATGTCAACAGGTACAGGTTCAGTAAAGGGCAGTCCCATCAAATAGCGGGACGAAGTCGTCGCACGAGCAGGCTTACGCATGCTTGCAGCGCGACCGGAACTGCAAGCCACGTTCAGGTTCGGTGAAGCTGCTGCTAATGCGGATTTCGCTGCACAGTTTGTTGAAACAAGCACGCCGACAATAAGGATCGTTCGTAATGTTACTTGCAGGAAGGAATTCTTCATCATGATCTACCTTTCAACTATTGTCTTGCACCTACCGAGCAACTTGAAAATCTGTGGTCCAGTTTAACTGGCTGTTGCACATGGCATAGAACATTTCAGCGGCGAGAATACTGCCTTACTGAAATACCATTTGTAGGAAGTAGTAGAGGTTGTTGCGCCACTCTACCGCATCGTGACCAAGACCACTCGCATTCCACACGTGTGGAATATCGTACTGGTTGAGGTACAGGTGCAATCCCTCACTTATATGAAACAGCCCATCTCCGGTACCGCATGAAATATAGAGCAGCTTAAGCATTGCTTTCGTTGCCAGCGAGTCCGGTACCAGCTGTGCCGGCGGGTATGTATTGGGTGCAGACGAAAATCCACCGACCCACGCGAAGGTCTCGAGGTGGCCCAAACCGAAGTTGAGGGACTGGCCGCCCCCCATCGAGAGCCCGGCGAGTGCCCGGTGTTCCCTCTCAGCCCTTACTGCATAGCGAGACTCAATAGTAGGAATTACGTCATTCAGCAATTCGTGCTCGAAAACTGCGAATGCCGGTGCCGATGCAAAGACGTCACCTAAGGGCCGGTCATCCTTCTGCGCTCTGCCGTTGGGCATTACAAGGATCATCGGTACGGCTTTCTTCTCGTTTAGCAGGTTGTCCAGCAGGATATTGGGTTTTGCGAATCGCTCCCACTCTGTTTCATCGCCGCCAATACCGTGCAGCAGGTAAACCACCGGATACCGGACGTTCGGGGAGTAACCGGGCGGTGTGTAAACGAGCATGTTGCGGCGCGTCCCCACGGTCCGGGAGTCGTAGGCAATCGTTTCGAGCGACCCGTGCGGTATGTCCCGCCTATCCTCATCAACGCCTGCAGGCGGCGCAGGAAACGGCGCGGTACCGTTCTGCACTGGTTCCCCAAATTGAGCCTTGCCGCCACCCTCTGACGCGGCCGCATCTGTATGTGACGGCAAGTCGATCTTGCGAAAGAGCAGTGACGCAAACTCATGAAGACAGCGGCGCCAGGTAAGCCACTCATGGGCGGTACCAGGCGACTCGTAATAGATATGAGCAATGCCTGCCGATTCAAGTACCTTATGGTATCCGTTAATGCCGTTGTAGAAGCGATCTCCTTCCGCGGTGCCTATGCCTATCCAGAGAAGACCCATGCGGCTGTTGAAGGTTGCCGCATCTGCCATGACTCCGCCGTAATCGGCATTGAGGTCTACTGGCCCACCAAAGCCACCCCCAGCACCGCTGAAACCACCAATGGAGGCAAAGGTATCAGAATGCCCTAGCCCAATGCTAAACGCTTGCAGCCCACCCATAGAGAGGCCGGCAATTGCGCGGTGGTCACGGTCAGGAATGGTACGATAATGAGAGTCGATCATCGGAATGAGATCCCGTATAAACAGGTCGTCAAGCGCGGCAAACATCCGCTGAAACTCCTGCCGGCTCGAACCGGGGCCGACTGCCACGGGTGCCTCACCCGCGCGCTGTGCGTACCCATTCTCCATAACCACCAGCATCGGTTGTGCCTTACGCTCGGCAATCAGGTTATCGAGGATGATCCCTACCCTGCCCTGGTTGCCCCATCCACGTTCGTCCTCTCCGCCGCCGTGTTGAAGGTAGAGGACAGGATAGCGCACATCCTGATGTTCATCGTATCCCGGGGGAGTATAGACGAATACTCGCCGCCATGTACCGGTAGTTTTAGCGAAATACCTGCGTTCACGAACCTCGCATTGAGGCACGTCCTTGGGCAGATAGTAGTCCACGCCCACCTCCGGTATCTCAATCCCACTGGTCTGTCGCCCACAGCCATAAAAAGACTCGCTGCAGGGGTCGTTTACTGCCACGCCGTCAATTTTAAGAAAGTAGTAATGAAAACCTGGTACCTGCGGATCTGTGGTGGCACTCCAAAATCCCTCAGCATCCTTCTCGGCGAGGTAGTGCTTACCCAAATCAAACTCTACCTTGTGCGCGTCGGGTGCCTTAATCCGAAAGACAACGCGTAAATCCGGTAGGATGCGAGGGTATTCCGAGCCGCCTATGTTGGATGTCGACAGGTTATAATCCTGAACGGTTCCGAAGTCGCCGGACGAGCCATTCATCCTGAAGACTCCTGCAGCTGTCACCAGAGGTAATGCCGCTGAAGCCGTTTGCCAGAACATATGCAAATGACAAGCCATCATTATCTATCTCTCTCCTTCCATTCACACCACCCTCATGCACTCT
>JAJZFK010000466.1 GCA_021805405.1 bacterium | reverse complement strand
ATGGTGTCCACGATACTGGTGGCTACGGACTGCTCTGCTCACGCAGTGCAAGCAGTGAAGATGGCAGTAAACCTTGCCCGCGTTTCTCACGCCAAGGTATTAGTCTTACATGTATTTGATACTTCGTACCCGGCACCTGCGGAAATGGGTGCCTGGGAATGGGCGGTAGGGCAGGGTGCATTTACCGAAATGGTCGCCGCGGAGCGCGAGCAGGTCGAACGAGTGGCCGGTCCCATACTTAAGGGCTCTGGCGTAGAGTACAAGCTTCTTCATGCGGTAGGTCATCCTGTTCAGCAAATTCTTGATCGCGCAATTCAGGAAAACGCGGACATGATTGTAGTCGGAAGCCGAGGTGCCGGTGGCTGGCAGGCAATTTTACTTGGTAGCGTTGCCGATGGAGTAATGCACCAGGCTAGCCGACCCGTTTTACTAGTACGCAACCCGCCAGATGTCCTCAAGACAGTACTCGTGGCGACCGATGGCTCAGAATGCGCCCACAAGGCAGCTGCAATGGCATCGCAACTAGCAGAGGCAGCCGGGGCGTCGTTACACGGAGTACACGTTCTGGTTCCATCGAAGGGCCGCTCGCACTCTTCGACAACAGATGCAGAGTCCTTTGACAAGAAGGTCACCGAAAGCGTTAAGTGTGGGTTCAAGGACGCAACATCTAGTGAGTCGTGTCAGTTTGCGAGTGTTACTGGTCACCCTGCACAGGCAATAACTGTTTACGCTGAAAATATTAAGGCAGATCTCGTTGTGCTTGGTTCTCGTGGCCTTGGTCCGTTTAAGTCTCTTCTGGTAGGGTCAGTCTCGGACGCTGTCGCTCACCATGCAAAGTGCTCGGTTTTGATCGTTCGTTAGCAGGGCATGTGAGAGTGAATTGGTTAACACCTCATCACTCTCACTTTTTAAGGGTAGCTTCTCTAATCGGCGACGGACGCTTGTGATCAGAATATCCGTCGCTTCCGCCAGACAACACGTGGTGATCGGCTGGTATATGTAGACACATGAGGTTTTTGGAGCTTATATCGTTCACGTGTGAACTGCGCAACAACATGAACTCATCGGGTGGCCGATTTGCCAGGCGGTGCGCGAGTGCCTCGGCGTCCTTTCTCACTGCACATGAAGACTGCAGCGCAAGAGCAGTGAGCGGGCTTATTGCCCGGTCGTCATTTAAATGCCGCAGACCATAAATTGCCGTTAGTTGAACCGCAGGGTTAGGATGCTGAAGTGCCTCTAGCATGACGGATAGAGCGATATTGGGGCGACAGCGTCGGGATAGCCATATGCCCGCCGCAAGTCGCACCTGGCAAATGTGCTCCGTGCGGACGCCAGACTCACCGGTTGCCTCGCTGCGAATAAGTGAAAGGTTTTCTCCTCCAACGTACCGCACAAACATAGCGGCCCTGCAGAGGTCAACGTCCGCAGTCTCATTAAGTAGCATGAGCACGTCTAGCGCATGAGTAAATAGTGAAATTGCTTTGAAGTTTTCTGGCTTGCGCTCAAGCCACTTAAGAGCCTCACGAGCCTCATGAATGTAGTGATCGCCACCAACGACATGTTGAATTGCCGTGCGCATGAGAGTTCGGTAGGCGGCCTCGTGCAATTGGTGATTCACGGCGAGCTGTTGCATAAGGAGTGTTGCAGTGGGCTTGTCAATATCATACAGAGCTATGCACGCTGCAACTGCCTGCCGTTTGTTGTGCGAAAAGCGCGCCGTTGTCTGCAGAATAGGCTTGGCTTGATGTGGACGACTTACAAGGGTGCCGGCAGCGTTCTCGCGAACAGGCGGAATGCGGCTGGCAAGCCGACGCACCGCCAGGCGCAGATCTCGTGGTCCGCGATCTGGTACAGATAACCCGCACAGCACGGCTAATCGGTCAAGCGCATCCTCTAGAGCCTCATGCACGCTTAGGATCTCCTCGTTTATATATTATATCGGCTAAATGCTACCGAGTTACTTCACAACGGTAATCACAACGATTTCAGCGATAAGAGTGGTGCAACAAAACGGTACGAACAACTGTAAGCTTATTAAGGGGTCGTTTCCGTGCCGCCACAGGGCGTTTCCTCGGCGGCAAGAGTACACGGAAATCGTTGGCCTCTAAATATGACCAAACGTTCTTTGCAGGTGTCCGCTGATTGTTAAGAAACAGCAGTTAAACATGAGCACGAGCGAGGTAGATTTGCGGTTTCTTGGGGGAATTGGGAAAAGAGCGCAGAATAGACGATTTTGCGTTGTCTCAGTGCGATACTAGAGGACGGAGATTAACCCATTAGCAGTGAGGCATATTTAGCAGTTGCACCAACCTACCGGATTAAAGCTTCTGGATATTGTAACAACTCTTATGACAGGTGGAACCATTCGTCAATGGTATTCTTTGCGATTTTGAACTAAAATTCAGTATGCATTTTTATGTGTATAAGGTCGTTATCAAGCCGCGTCCAATTTCTAAAATATCGTTGGTTGGTTACGGTTCTATTTGGAAACTCAATAGCTGCCCGGAGGTTACGCATGTACGAGGTTGCACAAAATATTATTTCACCATCGAGATCTACACGCTCCATACTTCGCGGTAATGC
>JAJZFK010000066.1 GCA_021805405.1 bacterium | reverse complement strand
CTATCCCTACGACGGAGTAGGAGTCGGAATAGGCGAGGGCCCCGGCGTTACGCTGTTCGCACAGTTTGGCAAGTATCTAGTGGGCAGTACCAATTGCAGTAACCTCAGCGTACACTCCGGCATCACCGTGCCTCCGTTTCACCAACCAACTGTAGCGCCACCTCCGCTCAAGAACAAGGTGTATGTCACGTGGATTATGTCGGATGGGGACAATCTGCCGGTGCTCACTGTTGGCAACTTCCCGCAGTTCTGGCAGAATCCCCTGCGGGGGTCGGTTCCAATAGGATGGTCGATTTCACCATCTGCTGCCCTACTTATTCCAGATATTGCAGACTACTACTATTCTCATGCTACGCCAAACGATCAGTTTGTAGGAGCGGTGTCAGGCATAGGCTACACCTATCCCGACTCCTATGGTGTGCGCTTCGATCCGGCCTACAGAACGAAGGTGTTTGACGATTTTCTACATCAGACGGCGCTAGGTTACAAGTATATGGATCTTAGCGAAGCCTGGCTGATGAACATCACCAGCCCTCAGCTGTTCGCAAGCTACGCTCGAGAAATTCCTGAGTTGAAGGCGATCTTCCCCGATTACGGACAGAGACTTACAAGTTACAATGAGCTCACTACCGTCACCGAGCGAAATGTACCGGTGTTCCACGCTGTGGGCCAATGGAGCCCCGACTGGACGCCCGCACAGGCAATAGACAATCTGACCGCTCAGATACAGCGGGTGACCAAAGGTGTGCGACCGGCATTTCTACAGCTGTTTGGCTACAACTGGTTCACCAGACTCTCTATACTAAAGGGTGTGTTGCAGAAGCTGGGACCAGATTTTGTTCCGGTTCGCCCAGATCAACTTGGCGAACTTTACAGGCAGTATCTTGACAAGCAGAAGGTTACGGTCATTATGCCGGGACAGATTGCCGCACTTCCTGGGCGTCCTATCACCTTGCATTACACGGTTCAAAACACGCGTAGTGTGCCGGTTAAGGTGCGGGTTGCGGTACTGGGGCTAACTCATGCGTCTTCTTCGCTTCACACGGTTATGCTTCAGCCAGGCATACCTGTAAGTGGTGTGGCAACCGGGTTAGCGAGCACCAAAACCCTGCAACTGGATATTACCGGCAGCAACCTGCAGCGCGCGGTTAAGCTGCCTGTTGTAACCATAGCCCCAGACTCCATCCTTGGTGGCATTTCCGCGTTGCCAACCGGAAATCTCATGTTCATCCAGCGTTATATTGCCGTAGATATGGGCCACAGAACCGGTGCAGTCGTGCAAGATCCCGACGCCACCGGTGGCGAGGCATGGGCGACTGTACCGTTAGCGAAGGGCGCAGCAGCATCCGATGGGTTTGTGCTCTACGGTCCCTATGCCGGCCTTAAACCTGGAAATTATGTAGCTATGTTTCGCATAGAGCGAACGGGAATCGGCACTGGGGTTTTGGCCAACCTGGATGTAAGCACAAATGGCGGCGCCACCGAGCTAGTGCAATATGCCCTGCACTCTTCGCAAATGCCGAAGGGCAAATATATGTACGTTCCGCTCTCATTTAAAACAGATGGGTCTGCCATAGAGACACGAGTCCTCTGGACCGGTGGTGCTCCCCTCCGAATAGACAGCGTAGATATTTGGCACGTCGCCAACGAGAAATAGAAACCAAGCGTGCCAGGCTATGTTCGGCGGCTTTGTAGCCTGGCACGTTCAGTGTGCTAACCACTAACCATTGTTTGTTTGCTCCCAGTGGGCGCGGGCCGATAATCGTTTGCAACTTTGTGTGCAATCTAGCCGTACATCGCCCAAAAAAAGTTCTTGACAATAGTAGTGCGATATGTTAAAATCGAAATGTTGGAATTGATCAGGTTTTCCTCACCAAGGAAGCGCTTTCGGTAACCGACCGACCCTCCGGTCTGTAAAGTTAAAGCGCTCGATGAGCAGGAAATGCCCCTTGAGCCTCATTATTGAGCACGGCGGTCGGCAAATGCCGACCGCTATGTTTTTGGATACAGTGAATGGTAAAATCCTCTCATACCTCTGTGATTACCGAATTGCGCTAGTGACGCTATTTGTAAGGAGTAGAGATTGGTAGACGCTGTACTTCCCGCCGCTGGTCTTCTAAGGCAACGAGGACAAGAACCAGTGGTGAAGGCGCTCCTCGATGTTAACGGTAGTCCGCTTGTTCACCGCGCCGTGAGCGCACTTCGTAATTCCGGTATGGTTGACCGCATCGTAGTAATTGGGCCGCGCGAGGTGCAGCAGCACGCTCTCGCTGCCGGTGCAGATGCTGCCCTCAACACGGTTGGTGGGGGGGCGGAGAACGTGCTTGCAGGGTTAGAATGGCTCACCGCTAATGTACAATCGCCATTGCCCGTGGCAATTATGGCTTGCGACTTGCCATTTGTAGATGACCAGGCACTCCGTTTGCTGCTGCAAAACCTACCTTGCCGCGCAGACGTGGTGGTACCGCTTGTCAGACGTGAGGACTTTCTCATCCGGTTTCCCGGTGCACCAGCAGCGTTTGTGCGGCTAATGGAGGGTAGCTTCGCTCTCACGGGAGTCTACATTGTTAATCCACTGGTGGTT
>JAJZFK010000310.1 GCA_021805405.1 bacterium | reverse complement strand
CAAGTTCGACAAATCGGGGTGCTCCTTCGGAATTTTGAAGCAGCCTAAGTTGCAAGGGATGGGTAACCATTCTTCCATGTGCTCGTTCTTGCACGTCAAGGCCAGTTATCTGGAGTATCCCATGACGCCCTGTCAAGCGAATCAATATACCAGGGGGGGGTAAAAGTGCGTCGCGCTGATTTGGATCAGCAATAAGAGCATTTTCCGACTCGGAAAGCTTGAGGATGGCGTACGAGCGGACCACACTCGCATCTGCCTCAGATAGGACTTCGTTGATGATGTTTGTTTCATCTCGGTTGACTTCCTTCCGAACATGAAAAACTAGGTTGGCGGGATTTCCACCAGCCTCCTGCTTCCAACTGGCAAGGGTTTCTCTGAGAGCACTACGAAGTCCGCTCAAGTATGCCTCCATCGAATCTGCCGGCTTGAACAGTCGAGTGCCTAAATAAATTCCGTTATGACTGAAGGTACTAGCGAATCCAAAGTAGCGAGTGGGTTTGCCTGGTTCACGGGAAAGCACCGTAGACCGGTTAATACCGACGATGATGGTATCTTCGCTAAGTTGACTTGCAATTGCCCAAGGCTTACCTCCCATTTTTGCGAACATTGCCAAGGCGATGGTAGCAGCTGACCACTGAAAGAGTTCGTCTTTGGCGAGCAGTTCCGTGGTCACAACTTGACTCGGGATTCCCGCCCTTAGCAGTGGGAATTTACTTGCCAGATAAGGATTTTCGTCATTGTCTCGATCTGTCTTAGGGTGGAGGATTAGCGCAATGTCGGGCCGCTCCTCATTCGAATCGAGCCATTTGACGATTGCACGAGTATAGGCCTCAGCAGGGTCGTGATCACCCGTCACAGGCAAAGAAAAGTTGTCTAGAAGCCTCACTTGCCTTGCTGGAAGCTTGTAACGAAGAAGCGCCTCTGTCCCTTTGAAAGGGCCAATACCATCTCTTAGGGACAGGTATAGCTTTCTTGCCTCTTGCTTTAGTTCCTTTGGGTAAACAAAGAGAACTAAAGGCTCGTGCGGACAATCGCCGTTAGAATAGGGTCCCGCTGAACGCAATCCTTGGAAAGATCCTAACGAGCGGTATTCACTGGCAAATAGATATTGCGGCCGTTGGAGCTGTAGGTAATTGAGGTTCATTTTTCTGTGAACCTCGCAGTAGCAGGCTCCGGGAATAAGTAGACATCTAAGTGTGTGTTAGGCAACTGAAAGGTTAAGCGACCGCTTGGGGATGCCCGAAGTAACCACGCGCGAACGAACGCCAATTCGCTCTTGAGCCAAGAACGATTTTTGCTACCGCTCGGTGTTACCCTGAAGCTAGCTTCTTGTGCTTTATGTATGAGTTGCGAAGGAAGTCCCCGTGGCTTGCCCAATAATTCGCAATATTTTGCAAGTATCAGTCGTGTTACTGGAACACGAATATTGCAAAGTTCTACATCGCGGGTTAAGCCTGACTGTTGGTCATAGAGGAGAGCGGTACTCGTTCTACTATCAACGTCCATGAGGGTCCTCTTGAGATGTTGGGCTCCGTCGTCTATGTAAATTTCTCTCCTCTTCGCTGCCTCTGTTAGCACTGGATCAGAAAGGTCAATGGTGAACTTAAGCCTTACTTTGAGAGAAGCAAAGAAACCAAAGGTATGCCTACGCTCGGACGAAATATAATCGCTGTGAAATTGAACGCCCTTGCGGAGTACTAAAAAAGTCTCATCGGTTGAAATAGTATCGCTGGTGTCGAAGGCAACAAATGAGGTGAGTGTTTGGTCAATATCTTTACCTGTCTCGACCAAAGCCACTTTAAGGCCTTGTTCAAGCAACGCTTGGACAAGGAATGGTGGCATGTTCATGTAAGCGATATTTTTTTCTGTGTACGTTGAAGTGTCTGCTTTAGGAGCAACCAGGACGGCTGACCGAATACCATGAGAATCGCTTTCCCATAGGCGCTCGAAGGGGTTAAGAATTTCTGATTGGGATAGGGAGCGGATCCAGAGGCCAAATGGCTTGTCTGGAAGTGGAACCTCAAAAAAGTTGACTTGAAGATCTGACTGTCTCATCGCATTACTCCTCTAAACTCTCTTCTTTCGACTTTTCCGTCGAGGTTTTTGGGGAGCATGATTCGGATTACATCATAACGTACTCCATTGAAGAGTGAGGTTTCGAACTCGGGCATCATTGTCGCCTTTGCTTCCAGTAGTCAGGATAGATATGCAATTATTTCCTCACAGGGAGGGGGTAATACCTCCATGTGGTCAGAAACACGTTTGTTTGAATTTATGTGACCCGTGAGACATGATAGGCTGCCTCGGGTGGAGGTTTAAGGGCCATACCAGTCCACTCACACCGTTCCCAAGTGAGGGCTGGCGTGGTGCAGTTCACTTTCTAAATAAATACTAATCACTATTATAGCGTCTTGGCCAGATTTCGCCGCATGTGTGATGTCTCAACATAGCATTGGGGGAACAGGTAGACCTTCTGCCTTACTGGGCGGATTGCGCAGCCTGCCGATAGAGGAATCGCGCCTGTGTTTATATGTTCAGGAAGGATAAAAGGTTGCTGCAGCGAATAGTAACAGCAGAAGTTTATTTGTTAAAGCCAACGGGTTGATTTGCCTGGGTAAAGAGAGATGAAATCGTGAGGCACCGGCAAAGCTATCAGGATGTGCTCGCCCGAATTGTGTGCGGCGTTGCGGGCATTATGCGGGCATGCGATTCGGCGTATGCCGCATCTTCCGCCAAAAAGACCGTTCCCCGCTCAATCATCGCATCGAAAGCTCGACCCCGTACCGACTCTTCTCTAGCTGTGGCACCTGTTGCTGTTGTCCCCGAAATGATCCATATTCTTAGGTGCGGAAACTCGAAAGTACTCTCTCGAGCATCTGTTATATTAGAAGAGTTGGGTGCGCCTATCGCCCCCCGCGGTTCCGGCTCTGCTACATGCACTGCGGGAAACCTAGTCCCATGTTCGCACTCAGGTGGCGCGTGCCTCGGGAGCTATGGGGGAGTCTTCGGCCGTTCCGGTTCTAGCCGTGATTCGTAGGTTCGACGATACCAGAATCGGCTGCAATCCGCAGTTAACACTTAGACCGCTACGAGGGTTATAATTCGTGTTACTTCGCAATAAAACTACCCGAAACGCACAAAGCCAAAATTTACACGCAACTCTAAGGCATATACAAAAGCTAATCCGGAAGTTACCAGAGTCACAGCCTTTCAAGGATACATTCCTTAAGCTTATGGCCGGCGAACAAGTCTTGGTTGATGACGTTACGCCATTCCTTGATGCACTGTCTATGGATAGACGCTCACGAAATATATGCTTGCTTTCTGCTTGGGCGCTGGGGCAGATGGAGATGAGCGATGAGGATAAAAAGCTAGCCAGTAATGCGCTTGTACAGCTAGCTGAGAAAGAGTTGGTGCCGACATCTAAGGGGCTTAAAACACGGCGGTTCGGCTATTTCGCTAGTCATTTAGTATCCCTCACCCTGTTTGCATGGATTATATTAAATTATCACCAACCGATTCTACCGGCTCCGCCCGCGAACCTACCAAGTAGCGCGGTCCCAGCATTTTTTAAGCACAGGGAGGCAATATTAGATCGAAATACCCTTCATGAAGCTATTCTCATGATGATATTCAATGTCGCAATGGTGTTGCTTGTTCCAGTAGATATCGTGGTGTCTGGTATAGGGTTTTGTAATCAGCTTTTGTTCGAGGCCCAAATTAGCCTCTTTGCAATAGATCAGCCTGAATCTACCAGCCTCCGCGTACAGTGGTTGTCTAAAACCAAAAGTAACTTTAGGATGGTGCTAAAATCACGTCGTCTTAACAAGTCCTGGGCTGAGCTTGTCACCAACACGTTGAATGCTATCTCGTCAGAGAATAGAGGCCAATTGGGTTTACAGGCTATGGAGAGAATGAGCAGTCTTCTTTTGAAAGTTGACTACGTTAACCTTGGGGTAGCAGATGCTCCAGTCGCATTGTCGATACTTCAGGCATTGTACCGCGCTGGTGACTCGCGCGCTATTCCCGCTGTAAAGACCGTACTAAAACGCACGAAGGATCCAGGTTTACGGCTCGCGGCACAACAGACGCTAGAGGTACTCGAAGAACAACGTACGGGCGATGAGAACCTCCTTCACGTTACTGACGGACACAGCGCAGACACGCTGCTTCGAGCTGGATCTGTGGACACTACAACACACGTGGATCTACTGCGACCATCCATCTCTACCACCGAGGATGTTGTGCATAACACGCCTACCGTAATCCCCACTGCAAGTAGAGATGAAGCGACGATTGAACTTTCGAACCGGGCTGTTTAGCACGAAAGCTTTCCTATAGCACCAACTTTCCGGTTGGTGAATTCCCGGCTAGGAGGTCCGCTGCCTGGTCAGGCATTCTGGCTCGCTCTAGATACATGCTTTCCGGCTGTGGAGCGCTGGTTGGCTATTGCCCATGTGCGTACAGCAGAGCCATGCACCGGCTGAGACCCAAAGCCCAACCAGAAAACAGACTGTCGCGTTTAGCCCTTTGTAGAGAGGGCTTTTGCGTCTCAGCACGGTACTTCAGTGCCGTGTTATCCGGTGCAATCACCGTGCAGCCACGTCATCTGCACTCCCTCCTTCAACGAGCGTAGCGAGTGCCCGGAGGAGGGGTGGCCCGCAGGGCCCGGGAGCAGTCTCTTCACCGTGAGCGCCTTCGCACAGAAGGTGAAGAACATCGGGGGCGAGACGCCCCCGCTCCCAGGGCAGAGTGCTGCGCTGCGTACCGCCAGGGTGCTGGTGAAGAACATCAGGGGCGAGCCGTCGCCGCTCACTGGGCATTGCGCAACCAGCGACCAGTCGCGCAATCTGCACTCCCTCCTTCAACGTGCACAGCGAGTGCCCGGAGGAGGGGTGGCTCGCAGGGATGAGAAGGATTCTCTGCATCGTGAGAGCCACCACAAAGCTGGGGAGCCTGCTAGCCCTGCAAAGCACGCGATTATGAGCCCTTCGCTTGTGGCAATTTCTTGCGTGAGTGCCTAACGGTTTCAGAAGGTTGACGCTCACCGGGACTTTTCGATATTGGCGGTAAGTGCAGCTTGTTTAGATAACGGTACTTGGCGGTCAGGCTGCAGGAGGACCATAGCTCAGGCGGCGGCCAGAAGATTGTATCCTGAGGCCTTTTCAGGTACCACCTGTATCTTCCCAGATGGCGCGAACCGCGGTAGACATCTACCATGCCTTCTAATTCAATGTAGCCGTAGTTTAACATTTGGATTAACCCAAACCCTGGAGGGATAATTTGAGTTAGATGACCGTAAATACACTGGTCAACAGAATCTCCAAATCGCCAATTTGCACCTGCTGCGAATTTCTTGTCAAAAGCGCTATTAATTGCAGGTTGGTCACTTGGTTTTATGAGATTACCAATAACCCTGGCCACCACCTTAAAGTGTTGGTGAATCTGGTCCGTACCTACAAGAGTTTGAGTTCCAGATGGGCCATGTAGCCAGATGGTCTCACGGCCAGATTTGTGTAGATGTTGAATTATCTTGGTAGTTCGTGAGGGATAGCCGTAGTACGGCCCAAGCAGACAGTAGCCCTCGACAGTCGCTCTGCCCGACTTCAGCGCCTTAAGTACACGCTGAACGGTCACTGCCACTGGTATATTGGTGTTATCCGGCCCGTGGTGCACAATGGTGACTTTCCAGTTTGTAAAGTGGAGTCGTTCATCAGCGGCGTGCTTTCTTGCTTCTGCCGCAAGGTACGCACCGGCACAACATATGATTAAAACAATGAGTATGAAGGTACCCACCCGAGCCGTCCCTCGCATTTCATCCTCCTTTAGAACCTTCCGTGAAGTGAAGGGCACTAGCGTTACCGGCTAGTGCCCTTTGCTAACGATCAATTATGGCAAGGGCTGTGATATTACGAGTGGTATATAGACGCCAGCGCCACCCGGTAAGGTTTGATAAACATTCATGTACCAAGGCAAAATCCCCTCAAATCCATGAACGTCGTAATAGTCCGTAAGCCCATTGGTGACGGAAAACCCTTTTGCCCAAAGGTAGAATTCCGAAGTATGCGGCGGTATCGTTAGTGTTACAGCAGGAAAGGCGTAGGTAATTTCCGTAGTGCTAGTAGTTGAGAAACCCTCATTCAACTCAAACCCCAAGTTTATCAGGTCTGCAGTCAAGCCAAGGCTGGAATTTAGTGCTATGGAACCGGTATCTGCCGCTGATTGTGAATAGGTCACGGTAGGTGAGATCACCTGTGGCATGGCAAATGAGTTTGGATTGTTAAATGGTCCGTCAACGGACCAATCTCCAAGGTGGAACACGGTTCCTGTTGCAGTTGCTGCTTGGGCGCATTCGGCAAAGGTAATTGAAGTTGCGCTCGGCAACGGATGAGCTACGGTATTCGTTGCATGCCAATTCTCGAACGGCTGGTGAAACGTTAGGTAGTAAATAGCAGTGGCCTTTGCAAGATCTAAAGAGTCTGTAGCCTTAAGTAAAACTTGATCCGTTTTGTCATCGGATGATTTGCCGGTCGATGGAAAGTCGGTATAGTCATAGACCTCAGAAAGATCCTGGATTTGGTCGGGATTAAAGAGGCCCATCGCAGAATCCGACTTGAGGCTGCTGGACCAGTTGTAGATGCTATTACTTGCCCATGGGCCCGCAGGTAAACCGCTATAGGTCGCAGAAAGATCCGGAATTAACTCGGTCAACAGGTCAAACGCTCCGGGCACGGTAATTGGCTGTACTGTGTCATCCGACAACGTGCCGTCTGGTGAGGGTACGTTTAGGACCTGAACCCCGTTTGCCCCCTTGTGAAAGGTCGGGCTTACGCTCGAGTGTATGAACAATTGCCGAGGATCGTATTGAACCTGGAACGTGGTAACCGCAAAAATTCGTGCATTTTCATAGGGACTTGCGGTACCCGGGCTGAAACTTGCGCCATCTGCTGCGCTACATTCAGGCAGATCCACCGTCGCCTCGCCGTTTTGGACCTCTACTTTCATAAGATGGATACCTTGCGAGTCACCCTCCTGACCTATAGCAGCAGTCTGGGGACCTTTCTCAACCATTTTATCTGCAAAGCCATCATCTGCCGCCGCCGTTGGAATGGTTAAGCTACCATCTGGAAAGTCGCTAACCACTCCCCAACCGGCATCGACCGTGACCTTTGCAGAGAAATATTCAGGCGCTGGCCCTTGTCCAACCCATTTGAAGGTTATATCTGCATTACCGGCGACGGTCTCTGAGGCGTTGTTAGTAAATGCCATCGAACCGATTCCAGCGTAAATAGTTACCGCGTCGCCTGCGGTTACAACTGAAGAACCACCAGGGGAACTCCAAGATATTCCGTACGAATAACCGTCAATAATCTCTGATGTAGTGCCGTTGAGTATTGGTGAACCCACAACCTGCCAGTTGGAGGGTCCCCCAGGTCCAGAAGGTGAACCTGCCTGCGCCCGTGCAGGGCTTACACTATTGATGTACATCGCGACGGAAAATATCACAGCGAACAGAAATACATGAGTACTTCGCGCTACGCCCGCTTTAGCTGGGATTTGAGATGAATGCTCTCTCTCTCTCTCTCTCTCGAAATTTGAATACCGATAATCGCAAATTAGACTCCGGCTTATTGCCGGTTGGAACTTGATAAATCATATCCACAGAACATCCTTTCAACGCATCGTAAGCGTGTAGGTAGAAGAAGGTGAAGCTCAACAGAACATTCACGCAGTTATTGGATGTCGCCAAAATTACGCGGCAACGACGAGATATGGCGGGCGTATTTCAGGCAGACACAAAAGTCCGCGAAGAAATAGGCACCCGGAAACCAACCTGGAGCAACATACTAACTTACTTGCAAGAGGCAATCGTGACCTTGCAATTCAATTATAACAATGTGCCAGATTATTGTCAAGTGATCTCAAATATTTTATTGTGATATTCCTGGAATTATTATCCTGCTTGCTTGTAAATTGTTAATTTCACGCTAATTTGAGCTAATGACGAGAGTTGCAGGGTAGTGCGGCACATGTGTAAATCACCCCTTCTTCAACGTGCACAGCGAGTGCCCGGAGGAGGAGCGGGGCCGCAACACCAAAGGAACCGCTCAGTCAACGGCAGTGCAGTGCGGGATTTTAGTGTTCATGAATATGAGAAAAATAAGTTGACAAAAAACAGATAATTCGCTAATATAAACGTAGCAATTGCATTCGTACTGCAAACTGCACCTTTACTTACTGCAACCCTGCCACGATACTGGCATTATAGGAGAACTGAAACTTGTACGAAAATCTACGTAGCGATGGGCTCCCAGCCCCCCCCCGAGAATTTCGAGGAAATTCTCCAGCTTAAAGGCGCACGTCGGTAGGCGGCCCGCCAACCGAAGGCCATTGGTCATAGCAATGACCGTTATAGTAACCACGCTCACCATCTGCCTCTTTCAACGAGCGAACGCACAATCCTACTCTAGCGCGGTCTATAGCAGCAGTGGCGGTGCTACCTGGTTGGGTAAA
The DNA here is from genome assembly GCA_021805405.1 of bacterium. Taxonomy (GTDB): domain Bacteria; phylum Armatimonadota; class Chthonomonadetes; order Chthonomonadales; family Chthonomonadaceae; genus JAJZFK01. The sequence continues at coordinate 2,090 of JAJZFK010000310.1, read as the reverse complement.
AGCTACCCCTACTCACTAAACGTCTATCCCTATGGGGGTAACGACATGGGTGGTGGCGGCCCTACCGATTGCACTTGCGCTGGAGCGATTAAAGCAACATTCTCAAAGACCGGCGGAACATCGTCATCACCGGCGCCAACGCACGTGATTGTAGAGGAACAGGCATATGCTTCGTGGCTGGGTGCACTAATTGGTTCGTGTAGCGATGGCATAGGCGATGCTGAAGTGGATACCTCAAGCAATGGACCGCCGTTCCCTCTTACCCAGGGTGTAAGTACGGGCACGCACTACGTTTCTGAGCAACCTGATAGCAGTGGTAACATAGTGGTGTCATGCACGCCAGCGGCAGCTGTAGTCAATAGCCCCGCGTCTCAGGCCGAGGTTGCATTCTCTGCAAGAATCATTCCCGTTACCATTTCGCTGTCTGGCACCACATTAGTAAACAGCTCACCGGAAATCCTTCCGGGGCAGATGTGCGCAGCAACGCTAAACGTACCGGCAGGCTTCAAGTGCACCAGCTGCACCTGGACAATCGGTGGCACGTACTATGCGAGCTGGACGCCGGGACAGCCTCCCACACCCGTAGACAACACGCTTTTGGCGTGGCCAAACGCCACCTACCCCGCTACTGGCAGTCCGGTGACGCCTGAATGGTACTGGGATGACACAACTGCTAACACTCCCGAAAAAGTTTCCTGCATCGCGACCTTCGCCGCGCCAGATGGAAGCAGCGTAACAGCGTCTGCTGCAACATCGGTTGAGGAAGAGGTACCGATGTGGTCGTCAAAACCCCTAATAGGTACGTCTGACTGGGTTTACTCGCAGCCGGTACCCGGTTCCTCAGGATTCTGGGTAGGTTTGTATCCACTCGTCGGTCCTTTAAATCAGGGATATGAACTCGATTACAGTGTAAATCTTCCACAAGGATTTAATACCGCCGGCGACTGCGGAATCGCACAACTTGCAGAATCAAAACAGACAATACCGCCTAACAATCCGACAGTTGCATCCGGTTTAGACGATCAGTTCCCATACCCTTTACTTAATGCAGGAGGAAGCACGGGATCCCAACTTATGCTTATTGACTTTCCCGCGTTTAGCGTAACGGGTGTCACCTCCGAGACAAACGACGATACTTTTCAAGACTACTTGATGTTTCGTCCTTCCGGTTTGGGCAGCCAGTGGGTACCTCTCAACATCACACAATGGAAATTCGACGCGACAGCCAATGAACCTTCTGGCGGCTGGAAAACCGGTCCGTGGGGTCTTACAGGAGGGGGTACTGCGCAAGCTCCCATACCCACAAATTCGTACCCACTGTGGACGGGCACCATTCAACAATCACAAACAAAGTGAATACGAGGTCAACGAAAATGCTTTTTAACACAACAACAACAGCATACCAGATAACGCGGCGATCCACCCACATTATCGGTCTAATGATATTCACCATGCTAACTACGCTAAGTAGCACCGTAAAGGCGCAACCAGCGCCTATCGGCAATCAAACGTCGGCAGTCAGGTCTCAACCAATGCTCCATGGAGATCTAACAACCGCGGTGAGACCATTTACCGCAGCAGACCTGGCAAGGTGCGAGGCATGGTTTGAGGCACTCGGCAAACTGGAGAGACGGGCCAAAACTGACATGCAGCTGCACGACTACCAGTCCGCAATCATTACTTACCAGAAACTTCTTCGAAAACAGCCATTCGACCAATACTACACCGATGATCTGGCATATGCCTTGATTGGCATGGGCAGGAAAGCAGCCGCATTGAATGCATTGCACGATCTGTTCTACCACAACGGAAACACACTCTACACAAGCGGTTTCGGCCTGAAGCCGTACATGACCTATGCCTTTCTTGAGGACGAGGCCGGAAACTGGAAGGAAGCCGCTTTAGCCTATAACCTCGCGGGGGGCGGCCCCAGGGGTAAGTACTTTAACGGCGTATGGCCGACAGTTTCTATGAACTTTACACCCAACCATCCGCAGGCTACGCTACTCGCTGCCGCCGCGAACGTCATGCTGGGCAAATGCTCATGGGATGCGCACTTGAATGAAACAGGCAACGCGGCCTTAAGCAAT
>JAJZFK010000443.1 GCA_021805405.1 bacterium | reverse complement strand
TATTCTGTGTCCCAATGTGAGTACCCAGTCTTGCGGCCATCCAAAGATTACGACATTGCCTACGTCGAAATAGGAGCGGACCCAGGAACTATGAAACGAGTCGAGGTAGGCAGCAAACTCCATGGGGCTCAGAAGGAAGTTGTTCCAAACTTCCTCAAGGCAGATCGTAATTTTCAATCGCTCTGCAATTGGCAGGAGGCGTCGTATAGCATCGTGTGACCGCTGCCACGCCTGTGTATACGTTGTAGTGGCATCTACTACGGCCGGCACGAGCAGGATATCTTCAGCACCGTAGGCACTCGCGCAGTGCAGAGCATCTACAGCTCCCTGAAAGCACTGCTGTGCCTGTGCTGCCACAGGGGACGACAATGGCGGGCTCCACCCGCCGTAGATAACGGAGTGTATGTGAACGCCTGCTGCCGCTGCAGCTGCTTTCATGCGCGTAATTTTCACAGCATCTCCGGTTGGAGGTACCTCAACACCTGCGAACCCCGTGCGAGCAGCCAACTTCATCCTTTCCTCAACAGAGAGTGAGGCAGGCAACATGGTCCACATAACAGACTTTTTGGGTCCATCTCCCGGTAGAGTATCGGCATTAGCGCGAATCTCGGAAGCCACTATTCCTGCTGCGGCCACTCCCGCGATCAGGCTCCGGCGCGTTATTCCATCGTTCAAATTAGACATCGGGCAGCCTCCATGGAGATCTGTATGGTGGGTGCAGAAGCTGGTTAGCTTCCCTATCGCCTATTACTTCAAACTTTTCTGCATCCCAATGCAGCTTGCGGCCCGTGTATAGTGAAGTGTGGGCGAGATTTAGCGCGAGGTGAAGTGGTAAATCAGCCTCGAAATTACACGACGGCTTCTCCCGCGACTTAATACAGTCTATCCACTCACGCCAGTGACCAGGCGAATCTGGCACTGATTTGGGGTAGCCATCATTTGGCATGCGTTTCCCATCAGGATCCATTACATCACGCACTCCATAATCGCACAGCAGAGTCCCCTTTTTGCCGTGGAAGGATATGCCTAATTGTCTCTCCTGGCCCATGCTGTCTACACCAAAGTTGTAATTACTCTGCTGCATCAGCGTCCATGTCATATTCAATCCCGGGTATTCCCACACAACATCCAGGGTATCCGGCACGGTAGCAATGCTTGTTGTGGCATAGCGGCCGCCGCTTGTGGAGACCGTCAACGGGTGCCCAAGTTGAAGTGCCCAAACTGGCAGATCGACGATATGCGGTCCTAACTCGTGCAGCCAGCTGTTCACATAATCGGCAAAATACCGATGCATACCATCCCTAAACCGCCCAATGTTGAATTCAACCTTAGGTGCGGGGCCCAGCCAGAAATTCCAGTCAAGTCCCGCAAGGGGTGCCGAGTCTGGTGGATACCCCAGCCCTTCAGAGTTGTCATCCATAGTGCAGTAGATGCGTGAAGCGGTTATCTTTCCCAGGGCACCGCTACGCACAATATCCACACACTTGTGGTAGTTCTCGGTGGCATGAATTTGTGTTCCAACCTGTGTAACCCGCTTGTAGCGGGCCGCTGCCCGAGCCATTGCCCGTGCCTCTATCGGGTAGCGGCTCATTGGCTTTTCGCAATATACATCTTTGCCGGCCTGCATTGCCATCACGGAAATGATGGGGTGCCAGTGTGGTGGCGTAGCTACAACCACAGCGTCCACGTCTTTCTGCTCCAGCAGTTGCCTGAAATCGCTATAGCCTTTGGCGCGGCCGCCTGTAAACTGCACAGCCTGTTCAAGGTGCGGCGGATATACGTCACACATCGCAGCAAGGTTTACATCGGGCATTGCACCAAACACATGGCAATGAGCGCCAAAACCCCGGCCAGCGAGCCCAATGATGCCCAGGTTGACTTTGCTGTTTGCACTGACGGGCTTGGCAGCTTTTGCCATTAACGATGGAACTGTGGCAGCTACACCCGCTAGTAGAGAACGTCTGTTTATGTTGTCAGTCATCTCTCCATACCCTCCTCCTTCACGTTAAAACGTATTCAACATATTAATCACAACATCCAGCCACACCAAATCTATTTGCAACTGTTCCAACAGCTCTTCTTGCGAACCAGCGCTTATGCTCCACTCGGTAAGTACTTTGTTCACACAAACTATTGTCTACCACAGGCAGCAAATGTACTCAGGCGCTCTCCGGAAGAAACGTGGGAATCATCACCCCGCTAGGCGCATGCCAGTGACCAAGGCACTGAGAAGTGTGCAGTTCCACATTCCTGGCACCTCGAAGGTAGAGAGCGTTAAGAAGCAGGTGACTGGACGATGGCACGAGGAATAGTGGCTGAAGCGGTAAACGATGAGCGAGTTCCCTGCATATTAGAGCTTCAGCTACGTTGTCATCTCGCATAAAGCCCGGACCGAGCATACAGATAGCCGGATGTGCGCTGGAAGACAAAAAGCCTGAAAGCTCGCCCTTTGCGTCGTGCATAACGGAGGTGTGCCAGATTCCCGAACGATTGGCCAGTATATGCTGAAAGTCTTTTAACCGCTGAATGCCGCATTGCTCGAATTCGAGGCTGGCCATGGCCATGGCATCCTGTTGCACCGCGTCGCGAATCTGTCGGGTTAG
>JAJZFK010000137.1 GCA_021805405.1 bacterium | reverse complement strand
ACTCATGCACTTCACAAGTGGCTGAAGCTTGGCGACGGAGTACTGCTCGTTCTCAGTTCGCACGGGGTCTCGCTCGCTACCGGCAAACTGAATACCTCGCAGATCAACTCGATTCTGCAGAACAATGCGTACCTTCTTAAATCGGACCCAACGCAGGGGCTTACGCAGACAATTGCATCGGTTGCAGCCAAGGAGCAGCAGGATGCAACAGAGAATGTCGCTACACAGCAACCACCTATTTCAATCCCACAGGGACAAACCATGCCCAATGGGTATACAACCGAACCTGACGGCACCATCTTAATTAACGAGAATTCCCAGCAGCTTGCAAACCTTGACCCGTTTGAGGTGTTCGGAGGGGCGCTATTGGTTCTATTCTCTTTAGGGTTTCTAGGTGCGTTGCTCAAAAGCCCGGCCGGTCGTTACAACCGCGATCTTGTGAGTGCGGCGACTACTCCGCAATCTAATGAGACGCCCTACGATACTTTACGGCAGGTTAAGCGGTTACACGAGTTTGTAATCCAAAACATTGCATTTATCGATAACTATCTTGACCTCTTGCCCCAGTCTGCACATTCACAGTCCGCACGACAGGCACGAGACAGCGCTGCCGTGCTCGATAACCAGGCAACTGAATTAGTCTCACATGACACCGTTACCGACGTAGACCGTGCCCAATGCCTTCTAGAACAAGCTTGTGATTACGTCACTGCCTGCCGACGCGCAATTAACCTCGCCACAAATGGAACCGGCGTCGCGGTGGGGCTAGATGGTGCGCGCACAGGCGCGGTGGCAGGTGAGTCCCAGCTGTTTGCAGCTGGGACAGACACAACAATGGTGGAAGATATACCTCAAAATGAGCGTGGGGCCTGCTTTTTCTGTTCCAAACCTACAAGGCTTTCACAACTAACACCACTTACCATTGTAGTGGTTGGACAAAGGCGTAAAGTGCTAGCCTGTGCCGACGACGTGCGGATTGTGGAGCACGGTTCTACGCCTAAAATCCGGATGGTTGAGGTTCAAGGCAAACAGGTTCCATGGTACCGGTCACCTGGTTACGATCCGTATCGCGACTATTTTTCAGGCGCTGCATATTACAGCCCCATTTCTAGCAATGACGGTGAATTTCACGCGTACAACTTGTTCGGTTCAGCTGTCAGTTCGTGTGATGAACCGATTTCATATCCCATTTTTATTGTCTCGTCTGGTGCCAGCAGTTGCGACCCAGCTGCCGGTCAAACACTCCACAATATTATGAGTACACCAACAATTCAGGATACAGGCGGCGCAACCATTAACTACGGGACACCCGTAAGCTCTGGAGACGTGGGAGGCACCAGTGTTAGCGGCGGCGATACCGGTGGTGTAAACTGGTAAACTTCTCGTGCATAGGCGTCTCAGTGACCATGAATTCCAGGCACCGCGGCCGAAAATATTGACTTACGCTGTGCTCTGAACTAGAGTCAGTAGACTTTTCTACTAGGTACAAGTGTTCTGCGATGAACATTTGACACCCAGTTGTTGGAAGGTTCGTTTGTTACAGTAGCCAGATCTTAACCAAGGAAGCACTAATGCACGGAATAAGAACTCTTGCGATAGGTTATATGCTGTTCATGGTTATGGCTTGTGGTAACGCTGTAGCTCAGTCTCGGTACTCCTCAGTGTTCAACCGCGATGCGCTTGCCCGGGCGCTAACCGCCAGCGATCTGTATGTTGACAGAACTTACTGGCCAAAAATTGATCCGGCGCGCCTACATCTGTTATATTCGGTCAACGGTACCGGTATACCGGTTAAAGTAGCGCTGATTCAACAGTTACCAACGGATGGTGGTGTGTTTAAGTCTGAAGGAAGCTACACGAATGCGCTGCATTCGTGGCTTAAGTTAGGTACTGGCCTATTAATAGTACTAGCTCCACATCGGGTATCTGTAGCAACCAACTCGATTAGGGTCTCGCAGCTCGCCAGCATGCTTAAGTTGAGGGCCCGCGCAATAAAGCAGATCCATTTCAGGGCATTCTATGTTCGTCGCAAATACACAGACGCAGTATTGCAACGTCAAGTAAATATCTACTCAGGTAATGAAATGAGGCCAGTTAATTCCATGTCATTTACATTTAACCAGCTAGTTACTACAGGGCTAGAACTCCTGGCGGGTATATTCGGCATAGTGCTCATGATAACGATCCTCAAATTTATAATGGACCTAGTGTCTGAACCGAAGACTGCAGACGTTATCCCCAACCCGTTCATTGGAATTTCATTTCCGCAGCAGGTAATAGACAGTGGATTTCAGGAGCGCCTGGAGTACCGTGATTCTCTGCTGCCGGTTACGAGCAGTTGCAACATTGTTAAGCAAGTACAGGATCTTCATGAATTTGTAATTGAGAACATTTCGCTTATCGACAAATACCTTGAGGTGTTACCTACGTCGGAACATCAGGCACGTGCGCGGCTTGCTCGAGATAGAGCAGCCGCTCTAGATAGCCAGGTGCAAATATTGGCTCAGCAGCTTACACCGGATAACGGAGAACGCGCGCAGTGCCTTTTAGAACAGGCATGCGATTACCTTTCCTGTAGCAAAGCCGCCATTAATCTTGCCACCAATGAAACTGGACAAACGTCGAGTAGAGCTACTGCCGGCAAGTTAACCGAACCGACCTTGGTGTTTGATACCGCAACACTGATGCTAGAAGAAATTCCTTTGGAGGAGCGAGGTGCGTGCTTCTTCTGCTCCAAGCCCAGCCGAATCTCACAGCTTACCGTGGTTAATGTTACGGTGAACGGTCAGCGCCGAAAAGTTCTGGTGTGTGCCGAGGATATGCAGATCATAGGAAGTGGTGCAGTCCCCAAAATTCGGTTGGAATCTTTTGCAGGTGGATTCGTGCCATGGTACTTGGCGCCAGATTACGATCCGTATCGTGATTACTATAACGGATCTGCTTATTATAGCCCGTCCAGTGGCATACGAGATGGCCTTGCATTTGGCACCTCCGGCAATACCACAATTAGGAAAACCGACGTTGAAAACGGCTATGCAACTAACGTCACTGCCTACCAGGTACAGGCCCGTAATACGGAGAATGAACGTGGCGATCAACAGCGGATGTCTCTGCCTGTTCCCATTGACCCGCCATCGGTTGTGGTAGACGTTAAGCCTGGCTAGTGCGACTACGTAATTCAACGCTCGTGCAAGATCTCTGCTGGTGGGTGTCCATTTTTTAAGTAGTCTACGGTGCGGTTCTCAAAGGCGGCACCGCAGTTTGGCCAGCTTCCGTTAAATTTCTGACACCAATCAGCTCTGGCTTTCGTCGAGATAGCGGGTATCAAGTTTTCGCAAGGGAGCACTAAATGCCACGAAGCAGACCTGTTTGGTTGGCCCTCATTCTGATATATTCCCTGGTAGGGCGCGCAGCCATCGCCCAGTCCAGATACTCCTCGGTGTTCAATCGCGATCCGCTCGCACAGTTACTGCGAACCCAGGACGTGGTTGTAAAAGGCAATTTGTTAAGTTCGGTGGACCAATCGAGGCTCGTGAAGCTTGCTAAGAGTCACCCAGCAGGTTTCCCGCTAAAAGTAGCCGTAGTACCGGATCTGCCTGCAGATGGCCGGGTCTTTCAAACGAGAGATGGCTACACACACGCATTACATTCGTGGTTGGGCCTTGGCAAAGGAATGCTGATTGTGTTGACGCCGCACGGCATCTCGCTCTCAACAACTGCCCTGGATCCCTCGCAGATTGACTCCGTGTTACGCGCGAATGTCAAGGCGCTTAAAGCCTCTCCGGCTGAGGGGCTCAACAAGACGGTTGCCTCACTGGCTGACTTGGAGCAGCAGAGTGTAAGTACTGGCGGCGATGCGGCCAGTAATGATTCGTCTGGGCAACAGCCCGGCACAACTTCTGGAGGGTTTTCTACTGTGATTGCAGCGCTGTTGATTATCGTCATCCTGGTGGTTCTCGTGAATGGCTTCAAGCGTGTTCGGCAACGGAATCGCGAGCTAATGTTAGCACGACAGCAAGTGCGCAGGCTTCATGAACAGGTGGTGAATAGTATCACCTATGCGGATAACTACCTGGACCTCCTGCCAGAATCAGCAGATGCCACGAAGGCTCGCGAGGCCCGTGCCAACGCCGCAGAGTATAATCAGCAGGCAATGAGCGTACCGAATTCTACTGTTGACGACGTTGCGCGTGCTCAGGCTCTGCTCGAGCTCGCCAGTAAGTCGATGGCAGAGTGCAAGAGCGCCATTGATCGCGCAACTGGTGGTACCGGCGTGGCAGTAGCCGTAGACGGTACCGATTTCAAGGGGGTACCAGGCGGAACGGCACAGCTTGCAGCCGCAGTTGACGATCCAAATGTGGACTACATACCGCAGGCTGAAAGGGCAGCTTGCTTTTTCTGCTCACGTCCCTCGCGCCTATCAGACCTTACTCCGATAACGATTGTTCTCAACGGACAGCGCCGCAAGGTGCTCGCCTGCGCCGAGGATGTGCGCATCGTGCAGCAGGGTGCAACCCCACAGATTCGCACCGTACCGGTAAATGGAAGCCCCATGCCTTGGTATCGAGCTCCTGGATACGATCCTTACCGGGACTACTATGGAAGCACGCCATATTACAGCCCTATTACTTACGGCGATGGCGGCTTCACCTCGGGCTTCATCCTCGGTTCACTAATGAACAACTACAGTGACCCAATTCCTTACCCTGTTTTCGTCGATTCCGCGGGTGGTTTTACTGCTGATCCGTTTATAGGCAACCAGTTCGACACAGGAATGAATAACTTCGATAATCAGGACACTGGTGGTGTAGACTTCGGTAATCAGGACACTGGTGGTGAAGACTTCGGTAATCAGGACACTGGTGGTGTAGACTTCGGTAATCAGGACACTGGCGGCGTAGACTTCGGTGATCAGGACACTGGCGGCGTAGACTTCGGTGATCAGGAAACTGGCGGCGTAGACTTCGGTGATCAGGACACTGGTGGAAGCGATTGGTAACCAAACTTTGCTGATTATTCTACTTAACGACACTATCATTATTCACCGAATTGCCGTAGCATTTCGGCAGTCCCTTCATTAGTTTGCCGTAACTTCGATGTGTGTATAACGCCGTGCATGCGGCAGTGCGAATACAAGAACGCATACATAACTGGAGTGTATGCGAGGAGCAAATAGATGCTAGAAGATGCCGATGCAACAACGCGAGCGAATATTCAGCGGTCCTTTGCTAAGGAGCTTTTCAATCACACTTGGGACTTAATGGAGAAAACGGACCGTGCCCCAAGTGATGACGCTCAAATGCTTCACGAAGCCCATGCATCGCGTTACCACTGGGGCGAAGTAGGTACCCCAGTTAACGTAAGCCGAGGCGAGTGGCAGGTATCGCGCGTAAATGCACTGCTGAAGTTTGGCGATGCCGCGCTGTTTCACGCGCGGCAGTGTTTTGAAACGTGCGGCTCAGAGGGCGCAGCAGATTGGGACCTCCCGTTTGCTCACGAGGCACTGGCACGTGCCTATGCCGCCCTAGGCGACCGACAACAGTTTGCGTACCACCACAAGCTAGCGCGAGAACTGGGAAGCCACATAGCCAATGAGCGCCAGCGCGCCTGGCTGGAAGAGTGTTTGGTTACTGAGCCGTGGTGGGGAATGAATACCAATTCACAACTACCCACATTTCACGCTGCCTATCCAATTGGTGCAACTGATATATCACGGCTGCCGGTAAAAACGCTTGGGCCGGCCGTTGCGTTTTATACAAACGTGTTCGCATTTAATGTAAAAGAGCAATCCGAACGGCGTGCTATTATACAGCGTGACGACGCTGAAATTGGGCTGGAAGTAAATGACCTCGATCCTGAACAGGCTAGCTGCTACTTTTCAGTCACTAACATTGACGCACTTTACACGGAACTGAACGTTGCGAAACTGCAGCCATCGTCCATAGCAGTGCAGACGCACAATGATGAGCAGTACCGTGTCTTTTTTGCTCAGGATCCGTATGGTGTCTGTTTCTGTTTTGGAGAGCCGCTGGTGTCGCTGGATATCGCAAGTCGGCCTGGGCAGTAAATCACCGCGTAAGTATTCCTACTCATGCTACTTCGCACCGCGCATCACGATCGCATTTGGCACAGGTGCAGGCTGGTTGAATGCAAGGGTAAAGTGAATCCGACAGTCTGTGCAAATTTAAGAAAGAGGCCGTTCAATTATGCCCTTTTTTACCCGGGAAAATCGTGGCTTATATACGGCCATTGCGGCCGCAATCCTGTTGTGTTCGCTCTACTGTAAAACCGCTTACGCACAGCACGACACGCTTACCGTGTCTCCTTCTCCTCTGCAGACTGTGAAGGGGTGGGGATGCAATTCGTTTTTTGCGGCAGCCACTGTGCCTGCCGAGGTAACACGGGCATTTTACGGCGAGCTTGGTATGACCGTCGACAGAATATACCTGGATCACAATGACGGTCTTAACGATTTGGGAGCTGTTAACCCGGCTGCAATGGATGACCTTTGCAAAAAGATTACCAGCCTTCATAGTTTTGGTCTGCGGTACATTTTGTGTTCGTGGTCACCCGCTGTGGGCATGAAATACCCCGCTATTGTCGCTTCGGCGGACCTGCGAGAAGATCGGGAGGGAGCGTTTACCAGCTATTTTGTCAACATCTGCAAGTTTATTTGGCAAAAGCACCTGCCGCTTCCTATCGCAATTACCCTTCAAAACGAGCCAACAAACACAGCTACCTACGACAGCATGCATTTTGTTAACCAGAACAACTTTGACTACACCCAGTATTATCGGGTTGTTCTGGAGTTACGACGGAAGCTGGACCAGAGTGGCTTTAGATCTGTGAAGCTGCTGGGGCCAGAAGATGGTTCCTATGATACCGGAAAGAACTGGGGATGCAGCCTCGCCTTTCTTGGTGGAAACGGTTTTCCGGTATTTCGCACGAACCCAGCTCTCAGGAACGCAATTTGGGGCTGCTCGTCGCACAGCTACAACTGGGGCGGTACTGTAAACTATCTAGAGCAGTGGGCTGCTAGCTGTAACCTGTGGCACAAAGACAAATGGATGACAGAGTACAGCTACATAGAAAACGGTGAGAAGAATACGCCCCTCATCGATATAGCAGTGATGTCCGCACGGAGGCTCTGCTCCGACATGGAGTGCGTACAAAACAACTACTGGTTTTGGTGGGATGGTTACGCACCAGGAATTGCACGCAACGAGGTGCTGATGTCCGATGACGGGAGGTATACGAAGTACCCGTTATTTTATGTTTTGCAGAAGATATTTACAAACGTGCCGCCAGGATCTGTTTGCCATCCCGTGACGAGCAATGACCCAGATTTTAATACTTCGAGTAGAATTTGGATGAACGCTGCGGCTTTCGAGACCCACAATGGAATGACAGTGGTACTCGTGAACCCCCATCATGCAACCACTCTCAACATGAACCTGGCGGGTGTTACGGGTAACTTTGCCACCGTTTACCAGACCACTGGCGACAAGAATATGCAGGTGGTGGCAGGCACCGGAGTGGTGAATGGCGTTGTGCCTAATATACAGCTTCCGCCGTGGAGCGTGACTGTCATCGTGACTTCGCCGAAAGCTGTAGTCGTTAGCACTTCTAGCATGGCGAAGGAGCTTCCCGCGAATGACTAACGTACTAACCGTTCATAATCCTTACACTGGTGAGGTGGTTGGGGAGGTGCCCTGCTGCCATGTTGATGATCTCAACCGCCGCGTGGAGACCGCCGCTCTAGGTGCTGCCGAGATGCGCACTACCACCCTGCACGAGCGCCGAAGGATGCTGGCCGCTTCAGCGGGCCGTCTGATGGAGCACAGGGCGGAGTTGAGCGCACTCCTGACTAGCGAATCTGGTAAAACCATTCGGGAAACCCGTGCCGAAGTGGAGCGTGCAGCTTCGATTTTCGAGCTTGCGGCTGCAGAGCTTGTTGGGCCCACGGGGGACGTGCTGGCACTGGACGCACTACCAAACGGCGCAGGAATGCTAGGCTACTGCATGCGAGAACCGCGCGGCGTTATTGGTGCGATTACCCCGTGGAATGTGCCGCTGGCACTGGCTGCGCACAAGATCGCGCCTGCGCTAGCCGCAGGTAACAGCGTTGTGTTAAAACCCGCAGAACAGACGCCGCTTAGCTCACTGCTCATGTGCAAGTTGCTGGTAGAAGCTGGCATTCCTGGCAACGCGCTTGTGGTGTGCACCGGCCTGGGAGAAGAGGTAGGCGCGGCGGTAGTCCGTCACCCAGGCATAGCGATGGTTTCGTTTACCGGAAGCCGTGAAGTGGGGGTGGCGCTGCCAGCGGCTGCGGGTTTCAAGAAAGTCTCCCTGGAGCTGGGTGGAAACAGTCCGCTTGTTGTAACGCCTTCTGCTAATCTGGAAGCGGCCGCGGTTGCCATTGTTCGCGGTGCGTTCGCGGTAGCTGGGCAGCTATGCATAAGCGTTCAGCGTGTTATAGCTCACCGTTCTGTTATGGCGAACCTGGTAAGCCTGGTTAGCGCGGCGACTTCCAGACTTGTTGTTGGGGACCCCGCCAGCGAGGCTACCAACGTGGGTACGCTCATCTCCAGCGAGGCGTGCCAGCGCGTGGAACGGCTTGTGGATGATCTGCGGCTAGCGGGCGCGCAGGTACTAACCGGCGGTAATCGACTGGGTGACTGCGTCTACCAGCCCACGGTGCTAGCGGCAGTAGTTCGCGATCATCCGGCTGTTCACCAGGAGGCATTCGGGCCCATTGTCATGTTCATTACCTATGACCAGTTTAGTGAGGCCGTTCAAATTGCAAACAGCACGGAATACGGGTTAAACGCAGCAATATGGACGACTAATCACGATGAGGCTATGGAGGGTGCTCGCCTGTTACAGGCGGGTACGGTGATTATCAACGAGTCCACCACTTTCAGGTCGGACCTCATGCCGTACGGTGGCATTAAACAGAGCGGTATGGGGCGGGAAGGGGTTCGATTTGCAATGGAAGAGATGTCGGTTTATAAAACGGTCTGTTTTGGAAAACCAGCTCAATCAGTCTACTAGATATTGATGACTGCAAGCAAACCTCGCAATTCTCCGCGTAATGCCCAAATATTACAATTGGTGAAGGACTTTGGTACAGCTTTGGTGAAATTCTCCTCAAGGTAAGACAAATACGTTGATTTAAGAGGAGAGTTTGTTATGTACCCCCGTTCAATGATGCGGAAGATCTCGCTAGGAATTGTGGGCCTGGGCATACTGCTGGCTGGCTGTGCAAAGCCGACGCCTCAAAGTGCACCCACGGCTGGTACGTCGAGCGGAACCCCGCTCAAAATTGCAGTAATACCTAAAGGCACTGCCAATTCCTACTGGCTAACAGTTAAACTGGGTGCTGAGGCCGCAGCCGCAAAGAAGAATGCAACTATTGTGTTTAACGGCCCAGCCCAGGAGACCGATGTCACTGGCCAGGTAGATGTAGTAAACAACGAGATAACAGCGGGCGTCAACGCTATCGTTCTAGCCGCCTGTGATCAGAATGCGCTGCTAACCCCGGCTGAGAAGGCAGTGAAAGCGGGTATCCCCGTAGTGACTATAGACTCTGGTCTAAATCCGTTAAAGGACCCTAGCTATGAGTACATAGCTACCGACAACGTAGCAGCAGGAATGAAGGCTGCCGATGCGCTTGCTTCCGCGATGGGTGGAACCGGCAAGGTTGGGGTGCTGGGCTTCATTAAGGGTGCAGCCTCTAACGACCAGCGAATTCAGGGCTTCCTGCAGGGTATCAAGAAATACCCGGGCATTCAGGTAGTGGCCACCCTCTATGATGATAGTGATACCGGCAAAGCAGTTAACCAGGCGACTAATATGCTTACGGGCAATCCTGCCATTACGGGCATCTTTGCGGCCAACCAGCCTGGCGGTCAGGGCGCAGCAAGTTTTCTGAAGCAGAGCGGGAAAGTGGGCAAGGTAAAGGTCGTCTCGTTTGACGGTTCTAACGATGAGATTACGGATCTTAAGGATGGAATCCTACAGGCACTGGTGGTGCAAAATCCCTATCAAATGGGTTATGAAGGCGTTATGGCGGCAATTGATGCGATCAACAAGAAGCCGGCAGCAAAGCGGTTTTCAGACAGTGGCGTTACCGTAGTCACCATGAAAAACTTCAATACTCCAGAAGTGCAGCAGGTACTGTTTCCCTCAAAGCGGTCTAACTGAAACTATCCTGCTTCCAACGAGACGCGGGCAGTGGTTAAGTCACGGCCCGTTAGCCCGCATTCATTGCGCATTTGCCTGCACGGGCCGCAAATTGGGCCTGTGGTATAATGCGCCACAGAGAGTAATGCGGATGAATCAACCAGGAGTATCTAAAATTGCTTGAAGAGTTACGCCGTGCTGCGCGCGATTTGCGGCGCAGGCTGGTAGAGTTGGGAGGGCATCTTTGACTCGACAGAAGTCCTCAAATCGATAACTGAACTGGAAGAGCAGTCGGCTGATCCCAAACTGTGGGATGATCCTGCTGCAGCACAGGTTCTTCTTCAAAAGCTGAGCAAACTCCGCGAGGGTATCGCGCCTTTTCAGGCGCTAGTGCGCAGCCTGGATGACCTGGACGCGTACATTGAGCTGGTGAGTGAAGACGGCGATCCTGATGCGGATACCCTTAGCGAACTTAGTGGCGAGCTT
>JAJZFK010000307.1 GCA_021805405.1 bacterium | reverse complement strand
GACGCTTCACCACGATGGAAGAGATAGAAGAGATGCGCCTCTTTGTCGTGAAGAATGATGGCCGGCGCGAACCATTCGATAGAAATAACATCATCCACGGTATGCAGCTGGCATGCAAGGGCAGGAACCTGAGCCTGCAAACGCTGGATGAGGCTGCTCAAGAGATTGAGCGGATGCTGTGCAACAGGCTGCAGCCAGAGGTATCCACCCGCGAGATTGGCGAGATGGTGATGGACCACCTTAAATCGCTTGATCACGTTGCGTATGTGCGATTCGCATCTGTCTATAGGCAGTTTGAGGACGCAACACAGTTCCGCGAAATAGTTACCATGCTACGTAGAAGTTCGGCACGCAAGGACTCAAACTAGCGTCACAGTTTTCTAACGGGACGGTAGTATTAACCCGCTAATCCACACGGCAAGGCGGTACTTCAGGGAGGTATTCAAGTTGGATCAAGATACAACTGCTCAGCAGACAGATATGTCGGCCGCAATTATGCCGGAGGAGACCGTGGAAGCGGTGGTAGCACCGGTAGGAGTACGCGAGGTAAAGGTTCCACGATCTTCCAGCCGCCGTGGTAATGGCGCACCTGGAATTCACGTTGAACGGCGCTATACCACAGCAGGCTGCAACGTCTACGCAGACGTGGAGTGGGAACTGCGCGACGCTGTGATCACCAACGAACGAGGTGAAAAGGTCTTCGAGCAGACCAACGTTGAGATTCCAAAAAGCTGGACCCAGCTCGCTACCAACGTGGTAGTCTCCAAATACTTCCGCGGCCACGTGGGTACTCCACAGCGCGAAAAATCTGTGCGTCAGCTAATCTCGAGAGTAGCAGATACAATGGCAGACTGGGGCCGGAAGATGGACTATTTTGCGACGCCAGAAGATGCCGATGCGTTTCAGGATGAACTCACCTATCTTCTCCTTCACCAGATGGCGGCATTTAATTCGCCTGTGTGGTTTAACGTTGGACTGGCCGACCAGCCTCGTCCTCAATGCTCGGCGTGCTTCATTAATAGCGTTGACGACACAATGGCTTCCATTCTTACTTTGGCTAAAACGGAAGGGATGCTATTTAAATTTGGCAGCGGTACGGGCACAAACCTCTCACCCATTCGTTCCTCACGTGAGCCACTGCAGGGCGGTGGCACGGCAAGTGGGCCTGTCTCATTTATGCGCGGCTTCGACCAGTTCGCGGGAGCAATCAAGAGCGGAGGTAAAACCCGGCGCGCAGCCAAGATGGTGATGCTCGACATCACTCACCCAGACGTAGTTGACTTTATAGAGTGTAAGGAAAAAGAAGAGCGCAAGGCGTGGGCGCTTATTGACGCTGGCTACAGTGGAATGTTCAACGTACCCGGTGGAGCATACGACTCGGTTAACTTCCAGAATGCCAACCATTCGGTGCGTGTTACGGACGAGTTCATGGAGACAGTGCAGGACGATGCAACCTGGTCGACAAGGTATGTGCTTTCTGGCGATGCCGCAAACACCTACAAGTCTCGAGAGCTAATGCATAAGATCGCACAAGCTGCTTGGGTGTGCGGTGACCCGGGACTGCAATATGACTCGACAATAAACCGGTGGCACACATGCAAAGCGACCGACAAGATCTACGCTAGCAATCCTTGCTCAGAGTACATGTTCCTCAATGATAGCGCCTGCAACCTTGCTTCGCTCAACCTGATGAAGTTCCGGCTAGCCGATGGAGAATTCGACACAGCATCATTCCAGCATGCCTGCCGTGTACTCATTACCGCACAGGAGATCATTGTCGATAACGCCTCGTACCCTACCCCGCTTATTGAGGAGAACAGCCACGACTACCGGCCGCTAGGCTTAGGTTACGCTAACCTGGGCGCACTCCTTATGGCCCGCGGCCTGCCCTACGACAGTCCCGATGGCCGCGCCTATGCCGCTGCCATTACAGCCATCATGACCGGAACTGCATACCATCAGTCCAGCATCATTGCAAGAGACCATGGTTGGACATTCGCTGGTTACGAAAAGAACCGCACGTCCTTCCTGGAAGTCATGCGCATGCACCGCACCGCGGTGGAAGATATTGCTCAGGACCTCGTGCCTGCTGATATGCTGCAGTGTTCGCGTAACTGCTGGGATAGCGCCATAGAGAGCGGCGAGAAGCATGGTTACCGTAACGCACAGGCAACTGTACTCGCACCAACAGGAACCATTGGCTTTCTGATGGACTGCGATACAACGGGGATTGAACCAGATATCGCCATCGTCAAGTATAAGAGTCTTGTTGGCGGCGGCGTCATGAAAATTGTGAACAACACCGTGCCAGAGGCGCTCACAAAGCTCGGTTATAACGGCGCCCAGGCAACAGATATCATAGAGTACATTGATAAGCAGGACACCATTGAAGGTGCTCCACACCTTAAAGCCGAACATTTGCCTGTATTCGACTGCGCATTCAAGCCCGGCAACGGCTCAAGATCTATTCATTACATGGGCCATGTAAGGATGATGGCAGCTGCGCAGCCCTTCATTTCAGGCGCAATCTCCAAGACGGTTAACATGCCTACCGAGGCAACTTCAGACGACATTATGGGCGTATATTCCGAGGGTTGGCGGCTGGGTC